>NZ_JBGCCA010000023.1:0-141082 GCF_041261265.1 Streptacidiphilus sp. MAP12-33 | reverse complement strand
CGCGGGGCCCGCCCCCGGCGGGGGGGGCCCCCCCCCCCCCCCCGGGGCCGGGGGGGCGGGGGGGGGGGGGCCCGGGGGGGGGGGGGCGGGGGGGCGCCCCCCCCCCCCCGGCCCCCCCACGGCGACCGCACGGCAGGCCCTCACGGGTCGGTCACCGCTCCGGTTCGGTCTCGAAACGGGACCAGCCGTGGAGGAGGTATCCCCCCGTGCCGTTCCGGCATCCGGGTGATGAGCGCGACCTCATCGCGAGGCGGCCCCCTCGCCGGGGAACGTCGAAAGCCGACCCGTGTGGCTCCGACAGGACCGTTCGCCGCGGGTTCGCCCCGGAGCAGGGGCGGCACCGCAGGCCACGCAGGGGCGGCCCGGCCGTCGCGAGGAGAGGGAGTGGGGACGTCATGAGCGGCGACGCCGAGCCGGGAGCCCCGGCGCTCCCTTCGGTGCGGCCCTCCCCCCGTCAGGTCGCGTGGACCGGGTTCCGGGTGACGGGGTCGATCGCCGCCCTGGTGGCGCTCTACTACGCGGTGCCCCTGGACCACTCGTCCGGGCCGGTCGCCGTCACGTTTCTGGTCATCGGGTTGGCGGCGTTCGTCGTTCTGGTCGCCTTCCAGGTCGGCCTGATCATCCGGTCGCCGCTTCCCGCCCTGCGGGCGGCCGAGGCCCTGTCGACCAGCATCCCCTTGTTCCTCCTGCTGTTCGCGGGCACCTACGTGGCCTTGGCGTCGCTGTCACCGGCCAGCTTCGGCAGGCATCTGTCGCACACCGACGGCCTCTACTTCACCGTGACCGTGTTCTCCACGGTGGGCTTCGGTGACATCACCCCCAAGTCGCAGGCGGCACGACTCGTCGTCACCGGCCAGATGATCACCGACCTGATCGTCCTCGGTCTCGCGGTCAAGGTCATCTTCGGCGCTGTGCGCCACAGCCACCGACGGCGTGGCACCCGGGGGCCCGGTCCACTGGGCTGACCCCCGCTGCCAGGCACCGTGGGGTCGCCGGACCGGCGCGTCACTGCGGCGAGGTCACGCCCGGCGAGGTCAGAATGGGGCATGGCATCAGGCCCGAACCCGGTCCCCGTGCCCCCGCCGGCACCGGCACCGGCACCGGTCGCCGGACGCGGCGAGCACTGGTGGCCGGTGGCTCTGGCGATCCTGACCGCCGCGTCACTTCACGTGGCGCTGCCGGCGCGGTACCGGGTGAGCCCCACCTGGGTCGTCCCGGTCGTCCTGTTCGTCCTGCTGGCCGCGCTGATCATCGGAGACCCGGGCCGGATCGACCGTCAGAAGCCGTGGCTGCGGATCACGACGAGTGTCGTCATCGCCGCCCTGACGCTGGCGAACCTGTTCGCCGGTACCCGGCTGGTGGCCGACATCCTGACCGACAACAACGTGTTCGCCGACAACGCGGTCGCGTTGCTGGCCACCGGCGGCGTGGTCTGGGTCACGAACGTGATCGCCTTCGGGCTGTGGTTCTGGGACCTGGACCGCGGTGGCGCCGCCGCCCGCGCGCACCATCCCTACGCGAACCCGGCGTTGGTCTTCCCCGAGATGCTCCACACGGACTACGTCCCGTCCACCTGGGTGCCGATCTTCGCCGACTACCTCGTGCTGGCCTTCTGGACCGCCACCGCCTTCAGCCCTACCGACATCTCCGCGATCAGGCGCTGGGCCAAGCTGCTGATGATGACGGAGGCGGTGGCCTCGCTCGGGGTCGGCGCGCTGGTGATCGCCCGCGCGGTCAACATCCTGAAGTAGGACCGGGGCCGGATGCCCATCGCTGACGTGCCGCAACGTGGGCGGAGCGGCGCGGACCCGGCGGGCTGAGCGGTCGGCCGCCCACGCGGGAGAGTTGACGGCGCGGACGGAGCCGCCCGCCGGCTGCGAGTTCCGGGGTCGTTCAGATCCAGCCTCTGCGCGTGGCGTGGACGGCCAGCTCGATGCGGGTGGCCACGCCGGCCCGGTCGAGGAGGTTGCGGACGCGCCGCTCCACCGTTCGCTTGCTGACGCCCAGGTGCGTGGCCAGCGCGCGGTCGGGCAGGCCGGTCACCAGCAGGCCGAGCAGCAGACGGTCGTCCGGGGCCGGTGTGGTGTCCTCGTCGAGTGGCGTCTGCACGGGGTTCTGGCCGGTTCCGTCCGACGCGGAGGGCACCGGAGCCGCCGCCGCCCAGACGCGTTCGAACAGCGCTTCCAGGACGTCGATCAGGCTCGGGTGCCGGATGACGAGGCCCACGGGCTCCTCCCGGGCTCCGCGATCAAGGGGGATGACGGCCTGGTCGGAGTCGGCGAGCAGCATCTTGACCGGGACGTGCTGGGCGAGCCGTATGGCCTCGCCCGCGCGCAGTGAGGATCCGAGCAGGTCGAGCTCGGTGCTGTCGGTGAGCATGGACCGCTCGTAGACGGTGTCGTAGCGCACCCCCTCGGTCATTCTGGCCAGCTGGATGTCGAGGTTGTCCTCGGCGGGCAGGGCGATGACCGGGGCTTTGACCAACGAGCGGACCCGGTGCCTGGCGCTCTCCTGGAGGTCGCGCAGGGCGATCGCGAGGGCCTCCCGCCCCGTGATGACATGCACGATGTCGGCGGCGTCCCGCACGCCGGCGGTGCGGCGGTGGACGTCCGCGAGCCGTTCCACGCTGGCGCGGTCGTCGTCGAGGTCCCGTTCGCGCCGCGCGAGCAGGTCGCGGAAGGCCGACTCCGGTGCCCGCGCCCGGAAGTCGCCCTTCTCCACGGCAAGGACCAGCCCGTTCGTCATCAGCGGGGTCAGTGCCGTCCTGACCCTGGCCTGATCGAATCCGGTGGTCTCGGCGAGCTCGGCGAGGCCGGCGACGGTGCGGGTGAGCAGCGTCGTGTAGACGTCTTCGGCGTCGTGGCCGAGGCCGAAGCGGCCGAGCAGCCGGGTGTGTTCTCGCGTGGGGTCGGGCAACGCTGGTTCTCTTCCTTGTGGTGTGATCCGGTGGGGCGGGACTGCCGGGAGGTCGGTCCCGCGCCACCGGACGATTGTCCCGCCTACCGGAAGGAGTCCAGGTAGGCGAGGGTCGGGCTGCCGACGCCGGTGGCGTCGTCGTAGCCCTTGACCGCGTTGAGGCTGGTGTCCTCACCGAAGGCCACGAGCCGGACCCGCAGGCTGCCGGAGACGATGCCGAAGTCCGCGACGGCGTTCAGGGGCGCCTGCTGGTGGGCCGCGGCCTGGTCCACGACGTCGGTGAAGTC
Organism: Streptacidiphilus sp. MAP12-33; assembly: GCF_041261265.1. NCBI lineage: Bacteria > Bacillati > Actinomycetota > Actinomycetes > Kitasatosporales > Streptomycetaceae > Streptacidiphilus > Streptacidiphilus sp. MAP12-33. The sequence continues at coordinate 137,879 of NZ_JBGCCA010000023.1, read as the reverse complement.
CTTGGTGCCGGCCCGCAGGTAGAGGGCGGGGTTGGCGAAACCGATCGGCTTGCCGTGGCGGGCCTGGATGGCGTCGGCCTGGACGGCGGAGAACTCCGGTGCCGCGACGCTGGTGCCGCCGTAGCCGCCCTCGCTGTAGGGGCTGCCGTCGGACATGCCGACCAGGACCGAGGTGTACAGGTCGCCGTTCATCGCCACGTCCGGGGTGACGCGCTGCGCCGAGGCGCTGTGGACGCCGGTCATCAGCGTGTGGGCGAGCCCACTGGGGACGGCACGGCTCTGGTACCAGGGCTGGGCGAAGTCCTCGCTGGTGCCGCCTCCACCGCCGAAGTAGAACGCGCCGGGCAGCGGTGACCAGCCCGAACCGTCGGGCAGCAGGGTGGAGCGCAGCGTGCCCATGTCGGTCTCGAAGCCGTAGCTGCCGCTCTTGTCCTTGACACCGAGAGCGGTGCCGCCGACGGAGGTGGCCCACGGGTCGGAGTCGGGGTAGTTCGCCTGGGCGCGCACGGTGCTGGGGTCGCAGTTGACGCCCGTCGCGGCCGCCGCGGGAGAGGAGTCGCCGCAGTCGCCGGCGGAGAAGTCGAAGCCGACGCCCTCGATGGCGCCCTGCTGGAAGACCTGCTCGTAGGCGGCGATCAGGCCGGGGTCGAGGTCGCCACCGGACGAGTGCATGATCTCGCCCCAGGAGCTGGAGACCACGTCGGCGAGGTGGTTGTCCACGACCGTTGCGAGCGCGCTCAGCAGGTCCGGGTCCTGGCAGGAGTTCGCGCCGACGTAGACGACCTTGGCGTCGGGCGCGAGCCCGTGGACCATCTCGACGTCCAGGGACTCCTCGCCCGACCAGCCGGCCGGACCGCCGCAGGCGTCCTGGCTGTTCCACTGGCTCTGGTCGACGACCTCGGTGTACTGGCCGGGCTTGAACGGCTTGTCGCCGTGTGCGGTGGCGAAGCGGTTCGCGTCGGCCTGCATCGTGGCGGAGGCGTAGGCGTCCACGATGGCCACGGTCGCGCCCTTGCCGGTCAGGCCGGACGCGGTGATGCCGTAGGCCTTGCGCAGCTGCGAGGGGTCGAACGAGCACTCGTCGTAGGTGGTGTGCGGGGTGTAGCCGACGGGCCCGCCGGTGACCTTCTTCTGGCCCCAGTAGTCGGAGCAGGTGGCGGTGGTGTTGATGCCGCCGCCGTTGGTGCCGGTGGCACCGGCGAGGGTGTCGTGGACCTTGACGGAGTCCGGCCGCGCCATGGGGGTGACCGTGCTGAGGCCGGTGACGGCCAGGACGGCCGAGGCCACCTGGGGCGGGACGACCACGTCGGAGGTCGGGGCGTGCTGCAGGACACCGTCGACGCGGTACTGGTGGAGGGTGGTGCCGAACGCCCTGGCCTGGGCGGCGGCCGAGCCGGTCACCTCGACGTAGTGGGCGGTGGTCGCGGTGACGGTCAGTCCGGCGCCGGTGAGCCAGGCGTGCACCGCGGCGAGCTGCTGCGCGGTGGCGCCGAACCGCTGCCGGGCCTGGCTCGCGGTGAGGAAGCGGCCGTAGTCCGGGCTGCCCTGGGTGGAGACCGCCTTGGCGTAGGCGGCCAGACCGGCGGGGTCCTGCCCGGCGAGGTAGACGCGTGTGGTGAGCCGGGTGGCGGCGGGGAGGGCGCCCCGGTCAGCGGCGGCCGCGGCCCACGCGGGGTGGGAGCCACGCAGTGTGCGGGCGGTGGGCTGGGACGCCGAGGAGGAGGGCGCTGCCGCGGTCAGTCCCGCGACGGCGAGGGCCATGGTGGTCGCGGCGACGAACGTGGTGCGGCCGCGGGGTATGCGGGGGGTCTTCTTGCCGGTGATGGCGAGCTCCAAGGTCCGAGGGCGGTCGGTGGGCGTGGGCGGAGTGGGCGTCGGGGTGGGAGGCGGCGTGGCAGGGCCGCCTCCCACCCCGTGCGGGCTACTTGACGCCGTAGGCGCGCAGGATCGTCTGGGCGATCGTGTTGCCCGCGGTGTCCTTGGCGGTGGCGCGCAGCGACACGTAGTGGGCCCAGGTGGGCGCCTTGACGGTGGCGGTCCAGGTGCCGTGCGTCGTCGGGTGCAGGGTCGCGGTGGTCCAGGTGGAGCCGTCGTCGAAGGAGACCTGGAGGGTGGCGCCGTTGACGGTTCCCGCGCCGGTCACACCGGGCAGCTGCGACGCGGTCAGCGTGAGCGTGGTGCTGCGGGCCGCGTTGCCGGCGATGTCGGTGGCGACGCCGTAGTCCAGCTGGATCAGCGGGAGGCTCGCGTAACCGTTCTTGGAGGTGAAGCCCCACTCGGTGCGGGTGGCCGGTGAGGTCGGGAAGACCGTGCTCTGGGAGGTCTCCGCGACCAGGCGGTACGGCAGCGGGTCAGGGCTCACCGGGGTGAAGATGTTGAGCTGCTGGTGCGGGGTCGAGCCGAGCAGCGTGGCGCCCTGGTAGAGCGAGACGGTCTCGTGCAGCTGGTCCGGGGTCGACTGCCAGTCGCCGTAGTCGTAGCCGGTGTCCCCGTTGCCGCCGTCACCGAAGGCGGGGACGTTGAGGGAGAAGTAGTCGCCCTGCCGGTCGGGCAGGACGCTGTCACCCAGTCGCGGGTGGATCACCGGCGAGAACCAGGTCCTGGCCGCCTTGGAGCCCGCCCTGGGGTCGGCGATCGGGGCGCGCTCCTCGACCACGTTGCTGACGTCGGACTGCTCGTACCAGGTGAACGCCCCGTTGCCGGGGGTGACCCAGTCGGTGCGGTTGGTCCCGAGCTGCTGGGTCTGGTCGAAGAAGACGCCGTACTGGTCGAAGTTCTCCATGTCGTAGCGGCCGTTGGAGCCGGGCGTCCCCTTGGAGCCGGCGAAGCGCTGGTCGATGCGGGCCAGGCCGGCCGCCGTGGGACGGTACGTCAGATCCGCGGCCGGGATGTGGCCGTCCTTGCGCTCGACCAGGTCGTAGACGTAGGGAGAGCTCGGCGTCGAGGTCACCGTGAGCCGGACCGGGCCGCGCAGGGTCGCGCTGATCAGCGAGTCGGCCTCACCGGTCTCCAGGCCGGCGACCGCGATCTTGCTGGTGGTGGTGAAGTCGGCCGAGCCGTACCAGCTGGACAGGCGGCCCACCGTGTCGTTGGCGACCAGCAGCAGCTCGGCGCCCGCCGCCTGGGCGTTCGCCGCCTGCGCGGCGTCGACCTGGGCCTGGGTGACGACGTCGGCCTGACGGTCGAACGTCACGACCACCGCCTTGCCCTTGACGTTCAGGCCGGCGAAGTCGGCGGCGGTGCCCTTGCCCGCGTAGACGACGTCCAGGTGGCTGGTGCCGGCGGGCAGTTGCGCGGAGCCGACCTCGGGTTCGATGCCGGGGAAGCTCTCGGCCGGGAACCGGGCCTGGGTGGCCGTCGCCGTCAGTGGCGCGACGGTCTTGCGCCAGCGGACGTCGAAGTGGAAGCTGCCGTCGGTGACCGGTGCGGTGCTCTGCGCCCAGATGCTGGTGTAGGTGACCGGCAGGATGAAGTTCTCGTTCAGCAGTCCGCCGCCCGGGGTGGCCCGGTTCCACTCCGCGCGGACCAGCTCGTCCGCGGAGGCCTGCGGGGTGATCGCGGCGACCTGGTGCGCCTGGCGGGCGTCCAGGTTCGCCACCCGGTTCTGGTCCAGCTGGACCTGCGGCACCGACAGCACCCCGAGCCCGAGGTCGTCGGGTCCGCCCGCGCCTGGCAGGTCCGCGTACATCAGCACCGAGTACTCGCCCTTGGGCAGGCGCATCGTCAGCGTCCCGGAGGCGGGGATCATGATCTGGTTCGGGTAGGGGTCGCCGGTCCTGTAGATCACGGCGTAGCCGGGCAGGGCCTGGCCCGAGCGGTCGGTGGCGTGGACGGTGAGGTTGTAGCGCTCGTCCTCGCGGTCGATGCCGATCAGGGTGTGCGCGACCACGGCACCCGTGGAGTCGGTGGCCTCCAGTTGGCCGTCCGTCGCGCCGTAGCCGGCGGCGTTCGGGTCGCCGGTGACGGTGACCTGCGCGGTGCCGTGGGCCGGGACGGTGACGCTCGACGCGGACAGGGTGAACACACCGGCCGGAGCCGGGTTGCCGTCCGGACCGGTGGCCTTGGCGGCGAGGTTCAACGTGACGTCGGCGGAGCTGGTGTTGGTGTAGGTGACGGTCCTGGTGGTGGGCTTGTCGCCGGTGTGCGGCCAGGAGTAGAAGCCCGACCAGGCGGTCGCCGAGGCGTCGACCGTGCCGAGCACGGCCGCCTTGACGTCCACGCGGCCCGCGCCGCCCTGGGTGAGGGGGATGTCCGTGGTCTCGTGGGAGGTGCTGACCAGGGCGTCCTTGAGCTGCTGCCCGGTCCAGTCCGGGTGCTGCTCGGCCAGCAGCGCCGCCGCGCCCGCCACATGCGGCGTCGCCATGGAGGTGCCGCTGAGGCTGATGTAGTAGCCGGAGCCGCCCTCGGTGGAGTACTGCGAGCGGGCGGCCAGGATGTCCACCCCGGGCGCGGTGATCTCCGGCTTCAGACCGCCGTCGGGTATCCGCGGACCCCAGCTGGAGAACCAGGCGAGGGCGTCGGTCGAGTCGACCGCACCCACCGTCAGCGCGTCCGTGGCCGCGGCCGGCGAGCCGATGCCGGCGCTGGACTGGTTCCCGGCCGCGATCACGAACAGCGCGCCGGTCGAGGAGCTCAGGTCGTTGACGGCCTGGCTCATCGGATCGGTTCCGTCGCTGGGGTCGGTGCTCCCCAGGCTCATGCTGACGACCTTGGCGTGCTCGGTCTGCGCCGCCCACTGCATGCCCGCGATGATCCACGACTCGTCGCCGGAGCCCTCGTTGCTGAGGACCTTGCCGACCAGCAGGTGCGCGCCCGGCGCGACACCCTTCTCCGTCCCGTTCGACGCGGCACCGGTGCCCGCGATGGTGGAGGCGGTGTGCGTGCCGTGACCGTTCCGGTCCGTCACGTCCTCGCCCGGCACGAAGCTCTGCGACGCGTCGACCTGGCCCGCCAGGTCGGGGTGCGCGGCGTCGACGCCGGTGTCCAGGATCGCGACGTCCACGCCCTTGCCGTCGACGCCCGCGCTCCACGCCGCCGGTGCGCCGATCTGCGCCGTGCTCTGCGCGAGCGTGGACGTGACCTTGTCGTCCAGCCAGACGCGGCTGATGTCCCCGCCGAAGACCGCCGTGGTGGCCGCCGCCTGACTGCGGGCCTGGGCGGTGTCCGCCGCAGTGGCCGCGGCAAGCGTCCTGGCCCGCGTGAGAGAGCCGGCCGAGGTCAGCCCCTGCCAGAGCCCGGCCGCCCTGGACGGGATGGCGGTGGTGGCCGCGCCGTGGATGGACGCGAGGGACTGCCGCGCCGTCATCCCGGACAGCGCGGAGGGCGAGGCGCCCTGGCCGTACTGGACGATGAGCGGCAGCCCACCGGCCTGGGAGTCGTCGTAACCGTCGGCGATCAGGCGGGTGACGTCGAACAGCCGCTGGTCCAGCACGCCTGCGGCGAGATAGGGCAGCGCCTCGGTCGGGTAGACGAACAGGTCCTTGCCGACCGTCGCTGTCTGAACCCCTCCGGTCAGGTTCTTCGGCCTCTTGACGGTGGCAACGCTGCGCCCGTCGGCCAGAGTGGTCACCGTGACCTGGTCGCCGGTGATCAGCGTGACCACGTGGGTCGCGCCAGTGGACGTGGGGGCTCGAACGACACTCGGGGTGGCGTGGCTGGGCAGGGGAACGTGTGCGGACGCGCTCGACGGGGTCACCGCCAGCACGACCAAGGCCGCGCTGAGGGCTGTCAACCCGTGACGACGCGAAGGTGAGGACGACACGCAGGAGCCTCCGGAGGTGGGGCGAAGCAACTGTGAATGGCAGGCATTCTGTTCGCCTGCACCCGCTGGAGGGGCCGGTCGGACATGGCGGCAGACCGTCTTGACGACATGCCGCCACGGCGAAGCGGACACCCGGCAACAATTCGCCCCGGCGGCAGGTCGCCAGGCAGCGCGGTCATGTCGGGAGCCCGCGTGAGAGCGGCGCCTCGGGGATCTCCTGCCGGACCGTCAGGCGCGTCACCCGGCTGCGCGCCTGCGGGTGCACCTCGCCGGGTCCGGCCCAACACTGGCAAGGCCGGACGTGTGCTCCGCACGTCGAGCGCGCAGCTACCCGCCCAACGGCTACGGCCTGTACGACACGGCGGGCAACGTCTGGGAGTGGACCAGCGACGACTTCACCGTCCCGGACGCGGAGACGTCCACGCTCGCGGCGTGCTGCGCGCCGCGCAACCCCGTGGTCGACACCCCTGCGGAGGGGAAGTCCACGGAGCGGTTCCCGCGCCGCGTGACCAAGGGCGGCTCGCACCTGTGCGCCCCCAACTACTGCCTGCGCTACCGGCCGGCCGCGCGTCAGGGGCAGAGCGAGGACACCGCTGCCTGCCATCTCGGCTTCCGCTGCGTCGTGCGCTGATCAGCCGTCGCGGACGCCGTGCGGTCGCGGCCGGGTTCGGCTCCGGTGACAGCGCGGGCGGCGAAGCTGACGATCCGTGACGGCCGAACGGGTTGCGCACCGCGGTTCCGGGCTCAGCCGAGGAGCGACCGGTACAGCACGACCGCGCCGGCGGCGATCGTCAGGCAGGGTGCCACGGGCTCGGCGACCAGACACCGCTGCCGTCGCAAACGGGCCAGTGCCGCCACGCCGCCGACCAGCACCGGGAACAGCGTGAGGTGCACAGCGACGACGACCCCCGCCCGCAGCCCGCCGAAGGCGTGGAGCACCGGGGCCAGGACGGCGATGTTGTCGAGTCCGAGCGAGAGCGTGATCCCGGCGCCACCCGGGAAGCCCGCCGCCCGCCTCACCTCCGGGGCGCAGTGGCTGCCCTTGGCTCCGGAGGCGCGGAGCCGCCACAGTCCGATGGTCAGGGGCACCAGCCCGGCCCACCGTGTCCAGGTGGGCGGTGAGATCGCCAGGCGGCGGGAGAGCCACATGGGGGACCGCGCTCCGGCTGTCGGACCGCCGTGCGGAGCATCGGCACAAACATGAACCATGGTTCGGTTCTTATTGACAGGCCGTCAGCACAGTCCCACTATGGGACGCAATTCACGCCCTCCCCTGCCACCGCAGGCCCGCCCCACCATGACTGAGACTCCGTCAATCCGCTGGTGCACGGAGTCCGTTCGGCATGTCCCCACCCTCACCCGAAAGGAGCGCCTCATGCACCGACGGCACCGTCGACGCGCCCTCGCGGCCTGTGTGCTCGCGGCGGCTCTTCCCCTGGCCGCCCTCGTCACCGGCCCCGCCGCAGACGCCGCGGCCGGCCCCCGCAGCACGGCCGCCACCGACTACGGCGCCAATGGCGACTACTGCCTCGGCCAGTGCAACGACATCCTGCCGCCCGGCGAGAACGGCTCGGCGACCCAGACCCAGATCATCGGCTTCAAGCTCTTCGGCACCAAACCCGCCCACACCGACGACCAGTTGGGCAAGTACGCCAGCCTCGTCGACGGTTACGCCGGCCTGACGAACCAGAACCTCGGCTCGTTCTTCAACGACTCCTCCTTCGGTGTCCCCGCAGCCGACGTCGAGAGCGTCATCAACCCCGGCGGGCGCGCCGACGTCACCATCACCCGCGACACCACCGGCATCCCGCACATCAACGGCACCACCCGGTCCGGCACCGAGTACGGCGCCGGGTACGCGGCCGGACAGGACCGGCTGTGGCTGATGGACGTGTTCCGGCACCTCGGCCGCGGCGAGCTCAGCGGGTTCGCCGGTGGAGCCCCCGGCAACCGGCAGCTGGAGCAGGAGTTCTACCTCAACGGTGCCTACACCGACCAGGACGCCCAGGACCAGCTCACCCGGCTCCAGAACTCCGGTCCGCGCGGCGCGCAGGTGCTCCAGGACATGGGTGACTACCTGGCCGGCCTCAACCAGTACATCGCCGACTCCCGGTCCCACCTGAACTGGCCCGGCGAGTACAACCTGACCGGCAACGCCAACATCGTCACCGGCGCTGGCATCCAGCCGTTCCAGCCCTCGGACCTGCTGGCCATCGGCACGGTCATCAGCGCGCTGTTCGGCTCCGGGGGCGGCAACCAGGTCGCCTCGGCGCTGGTCAAGGAGGCGGCCGAGGCCAAGTACGGCGTCACCCAGGGCGACCAGGTGTGGCAGGCGTTCCGGGAGGAGAACGACCCGGAGGCCGACGTCACCCTCCACGACGGCTCGACCTTCCCCTACGCGCAGAGCCCCGACAACCCGACCGGCGTCGCCATGCCCGACCCGGGCTCGGTCACCCCGCAGCAGGTCGTCTACAACCCCACCGGCTCGGCCACCTCCGGCCCCGGCGTCGCCACCGCGGCACGCACGGCTGCCACGAGAACGGGCACGTCCAAGGCGCAGGCCCCGGCCAAGGGCGTGCTGCCCGCGAACCTGTTCCGCACCCAGCACGGCATGTCCAACGCCCTGGTGGTGTCCGGCCAGTACACCGACTCCGGAAACCCGGTGGCCGTCTTCGGGCCGCAGACGGGCTACTTCGCGCCGCAGTTGCTGATGCTGGAGGAGATCCAGGGCCCGGGCATCCACGCGCGCGGCGCCGCCTTCGCGGGCCTGAACCAGTACGTCGAGCTCGGCCGTGGTCAGGACTACGCGTGGAGCGCGACCAGCGCGGGCCAGGACATCACCGACACCTACGCGGTGACGCTCTGCAACACCGACGGGTCGACGCCCACCAAGGACTCCAGCGCCTACCTCTTCCACGGCGTCTGCACGCCGATGGACAAGCTCGTGCGCACCGACTCCTGGTCGCCGACGGTCGCCGACTCGACCCCGGCCGGCTCCTACCAACTGGTCGCCTTCCGGACCCACTACGGCATCGTCCAGTACCGGGCCACCATCGGCGGCAAGCCCGTCGCCTACACGACGCTGCGCTCCACCTACGGGCACGAGGGCGACTCGATGGTGGGCTTCCAGATGCTCAACGACCCCGACGTCGTCACCGGTCCGGCCGGTTTCCAGCAGGCCGCGTCCAACATCGGCTACACCTTCAACTGGTTCTACGTCGACGCCCACCACACGGCCTACTACAACTCGGGCCTGAACCCGACCCGGGCGGCGGACGTCGACCCCAACCTGCCCGTCGCCGCGGCCGCGGACGGCTCCACGGACTGGCAGAACTGGGACCCGGCCACCTACACGGTCGCCAACACCCCGTTCGCCCAGCACCCGAACTCCACCGACCAGGACTACTACGAGTCCTGGAACAACAAGATCGCGGCCGGGTACAGCGTCGCCAACTTCGGTGACGGCTCGGTCTACCGCAGCAACCTCCTGAACACCCGCATCCAGAAGCTGATCAACAGCGGCACCAAGATCACCCGCGCCGCCCTGGCCCAGCAGATGGAGGACGCCGCCGTCACCGACCTGCGCGGTGAGGCAGTGCTGCCGGAGCTGCTCCAGGTCATCGGCACACCCACCGACCCGACCCAGGCCGCGGCCGTCGCCGAGCTGAAGATCTGGCTCGCCCACGGCGCCAAGCGTGTCGAGTCCTCGGCCGGCAGCAAGCAGTACACCGACTCCGACGCGATCCGCATCATGGACGCCTGGTGGCCGCTGCTGGTGCAGGCCGAGTTCGCGCCGGGCCTCGGCACCGACCTCTACACCTCGCTCACCAATGCGCTCCAGGTCGACCAGCCGCCGTCCGGCGGCCAGGAGGGCGTCTCGCACGCGGGCTCCAGCTTCCAGTTCGGCTGGTGGTCGTACGTCGACAAGGACCTGCGTGCCGTGCTCGGCAAGCCGGTCAAGGGCGGTCTGACGCAGACCTTCTGCGGCGGCGGCGACCTGGCCCAGTGCCGCGGCGACCTGCTCTCCGCGCTCTCCACGGCCGTCGCCACCCCGGCCGCGACCGTCTACCCGGCGGACGGCACCTGCTCGGCCGGAGACCAGTGGTGTGCGGACTCCATCCAGCAGCACCCGCTCGGCGGCATCACCGACGCCGAGACCAACTGGCAGAACCGGCCCACCTTCCAGCAGGTCGACCAGTTCCCCGCGCACCGCGGCGACACCATCGCCGACCTCGCGCTCGGGCACACCACCACCGCGTCCAGCTACCAGTCCGGGTTCCTGCAGCCCACCTACTCGCCCGGCCTGGTCGTCGACGGCAACCAGGGCAGCCGCTGGGCCAGCAACTGGGACGACAACGAGTGGATCCAGGTCGACCTCGGCGCGCGGCGCCGCGTCGGCCGCGTGGTCCTGGACTGGGAGAAGGCCTACGGGAAGGCCTACCGGATCGAGGTCTCGGACGACGGGCAGCACTGGACCACCGTCTGGTCCACGACCGACGGCCAGGGCGGCACCGAGGACGACGCGTTCACGCCGGTCAGCGCCCGCTACGTGCGGATGGCCGGGGAGAGCCGGGGCACCGGCTGGGGCTACTCGCTGTACGAACTCGGCGTCTACGCGCAGTAGCCGACGCGCGCCCCGTGCTACTCCTGCGGGCCGGTCTCCAACTCGGCCCGCAGGTCCGCCCAGTACAGGCGCATCATGCGCTTGAGCTCCGTCAGCAGTTCCGGGTCGGCCTCGCCGTCGGCCCGGAACACGTCGTGCAGCACCGTGTCGGCGACCCGGACCATGATCCGGGTCGCCCGCTCCACCAGTTCGCCACCCGCTCGACCCGTGAGCGACTCCATGATGCGGCGCAGGCCGTCGGCGATGGCGGCGTTGTTGGCCTCGTCGGCGCGGGCGAGCTCCGGGCTGAGGTGACGGCCGGACCACAGGGTCACGAAACCCGGCTGCGCCCGGAACAGGTCCGCGTAGACGTCGATCACCGTGCCCACCATGTCGGTGAGTTCACCCCGGTCGGCCTGCGCGACGAGCCCGCCGATGGCGGCCTCGAAGCTGCTGATGTAGCGCTCGCCGAGCGCCGCCACCACGGAGCCCTTGTCCGGGTAGAACTGGTAGATGCTCCCGACCGGTACGCACGCCTCGTCGGCGATACGGCGCATGGTCAGCGCCTCGTAGCCGTCCCTGGTCAGAATCCGGTCGGCGGCCGTCAGCACCGCCTCGACGCGCGCACGGCTCCGTGCCTGCTGCGGCTGCCGCCGCAGGCGCGGCCCTGATGCTTCCGTCACTTCGGTCACCACGTGTTCCCCGTCGCCTGGTACCTGGACGCTAGCAGTACGGCCCACGGCGGGCGGGCGTGGTCCGGGCCGGAGGAGGCCCCGGGGGGCGGGGGGCGCCTGCCCGCGGACTCGCATCCACGGCGGCACCAGCGAGGTCATGAAGACCGTCATCGCCAAGAACCTCGGCCTGTGAGCGGCCCGCTCAGCGGCATCCGCGTGATCGAGCTCGGCGTTGTCGGCCCCGGCCCGTTCGCGGGCATGCTGCTGGCGGACCAGGGCGCCGAGGTGATCCGGATCGACCGGTCCGCGGAGGCGGGCCGGGCCTCCGGCCACCCGATCCCGCACCGCAACCGGCGGTCGATCACGCTGGACCTGAAGAACCCGGCGGACGTCGAGACCGCGCCGCGCCCGATGGAGACCGCCGACGCGCTGATCGAGGGCTTCCGCCCCGGCGTCACCGAGCGCCTCGGCCTCGGCCCGGAGACCTGCCTGGCCCGCAACCCGCGCCTGGTCCACGGCTCAGCGCGCAGCGCACTGGTGAGGGGCCACAGCACTACTGCTGTGGTCCCCTGGCGGTCAGGAGGCGGACGACGTGGGCGACGACAGGCACGGCGCCGCGCCCGGCGGCCCGTGGGGGCTCGCTGTCGGGTCGCTGTCCGGATATTGACACTTCGTGACGTATCGTCACTGATCGTACGCCGATACGCCATGCCGGAACCGGTGGCGACACCGGATCATCCGCGATCGCAACAGTCCAGGTCCTCGCGCCATGACGCCAGACCAACCCGGAACGCGCGTCGACGAGGACCCTCCACCGCAACACCCCACGGAGGCCTTCAGCATGCCCGTTGTTCCTCGCCGCCTCGGCACGACCATGGCAACGGCCGTGGCCGCGGTCGCCATCCTGGCCGTGTCCGCGCCCAGCGCTCCCGCCGCCGACAGCGCGTCAACGCGCCACGCCGACCCAGGTCACGCCGTCTTCGCCCAGACCAACAACCTGTCGGGCAATCAGATCATCGCCTACCACCGCGACCGGCAGGGGCGGCTCACCCAGGCCGGCACCTACGACACCGGTGGCCTGGGCGGTCAGCTGACGGGTTCGGTCGCCGACCATCTGGCCTCGCAGGGTTCGCTGACCTACGACTCGCAACACGGCCTTCTCTTCGCGGTGAACGCCGGCAGTAACACCGTCTCGGTCTTCAGGGTCGACGGCGACCGACTGAAGCTGCGCCAGGTCGTGGGCTCCGGTGGCCGTTTCCCGGTGAGCGTCGCCGTCCACGATCACGTCGTCTACGTGCTCAACGCCCTGGACGGCGGTTCCATCCAGGGATACGAACTGAGCGGCGACCACCTTGCAAGGAAGGACGGCTGGCACCGTTGTCTCGGGCTCGACCCGAACGCCACCCCGCAGTTCACCAACACCCCCGGCCAGGTCGGCTTCGTCCGCGACGGGTCGCAGCTGGTGGTGACGACCAAGGCCAACGGCAACGACCTCGACGTGTTCGCGATCGACCACCGGGGCGCTCCTTCCGACTCCCCGGTGGTCACCAACCTGCCCGGCGCGGTCCCCTTCGGGTTCGTCCCCAACGACCGCCGTGGGATCTTCCTGACCGAGGCCGGTCCCAACGCGCTGGCGACCTTCGACATCCACCGCGACGGGTCGGCGCGGCAGGTGGCCTTCGCCGCCACCGGACAGGCGGCCACCTGCTGGGTCGTGGCGATCGGTGACCTGCTCTACACCTCCAACGCCGGCAGCGCCACCATCAGCGGCTTCCGTGCCTCCGACCACGGCCGCCACCTCACCGCCCTCGGCCACGCCGGCACGGATCCGGGCACCATCGACGCGGCGGCGTCGTCCGACGGACGCTTCCTCTACGTCCAGACCGGAGTCAACGGCATTATCGACGAGTTCACCGTCAACCACGACGGCACCCTGACCCAGATCGGCACCGCCGCCATCCCCGACGGCGCGGGCAGCGAGGGCATCGCCGCCTCCTGAACCCCGGGCGCCCGGTGCACGCGCGCGGTGGGAGCGATCCGCTCACCGCGCACGTGCACCAGGCCGGGCCGGTGTGGGGTGCGCGGGTTGTCGTGATCGTCGTCACCACGTAGGCGGCGACGCATGATCCCACTCGGCCGTGATCCCGCTGTTCCAGGCGGACCGGAGCCGTCGCATCCGCAGGACGACCGCCATCGGCCCCACCCCCACACGACGGACTCTCAAGCCCCGTTCGGCGTGGAGCCACGTGAGTGTCCGCGAGCGTCGTGCGGCCGTGCAGGTCGCCGACCGGCGGTCGCCGCGCCTCCTTTGTCCTGTACACCATCGGGCGGCCGTCCGCTGGGATCTGTGGGGGGTTCGCCGGGGTCACAGGCGCTCTGCGAGACTTGTGCCGTGTCGAGCTCCATCGCGCCCCAACCCTTCGCCTACCTCCAGGCCCCCAACGCCGCGCTGTACGGACAGGTCCTCGCCGTCTTCGCGGCGGCGCGCGAGCGGTTCATCGTGCACCTGCGCCCGGAGGACGTGGCCGCCGAACTGCGCCGGGACGCGCGGCCGGACCGGAGCGCGAACGCCGGCGTGGCCGCCGCGCAGGCGGTGGGAGACGCGCTCGAGCAGCTGGTGGCCTGGGGCAACCTGCGCTCGGACGCCGACACCGGCCGGGTGAGGTAGGGGCTCGCCGGCCGCTGCACGTCACCGGCGTGGGGCGGGCCCTGCTCGCCCACAGCAGTCCCGCCGACCAGGACGAGTGCCTCGCCGGGGAGATGGCCGCGTTCACGCGCTTCACCATCACCGACGGCGCGCTACCGGCCGCTTACACGTCCGGGTGGACGTGCCTGCGGGGCCTGACCGGCGAGCCCTCTGCGTCGCGGTGGCGCGCGTAGTGCGAACCGGCGAGGACGGAGGCCATGAGTTCGGCGTCCAGAGCCGACGTGTCAGCCAGCCGGGGCGCTGCTGTGTACGCGTTCATCAGGGTCTTGGTGACGCGCAGGGCGGCGTCGGGGCGTCGGATGATGGGTTTGACCCAGTCGGTCGTGGCCTGGTCCAGTCCCGCTTCGGGGACGACCCTTTGGAGGATCGAGAGGGAGAGGGCTTCTTCGGCGTCGATGGCGCGGCTGGTGAGGATGATCTCACGGGCCCGGGCGGCGCCGACCTCGTGGAGGAGGCGAGGGAGCAGGCCGCCCCAGGCGGTGGGCAGGCCCAGGGCCAGCTCCGGCAGCCGGAAGCTGGCTGTCTCGGCGCCGATGCGCAGGTCACATGCGAGTGCCAGGGCGAGGCCGGCGCCGATGGCCTTGCCCTGGATTTTGGCGATCGTGACGGCGTGGTGTCCGGTGATGGCCTCGCACACCCGGCGGGCCTTGGCACCGGAGATCCGGATGCCGCCGCCCGTGGGGTCCTTGTCGAGGAGGGTTGAGAACTCCTCGCGGTCTCCCCCGAGGCAGAAGTCCGGGCCGGCACCGGACAGCACGATGACGCGCACGGTCTCGTCCGGCCAGGCCAGCACCGACCACAGCTCGTCGAGTGTGGTCTCGGTGACGGCGTTGCCCGTTTCCGGACGGTTCAGTGTGACGTGCAGCACCGGCCCCTGACGCTCTGTGTGGACCGTCGAGAGCCGCCGGCGGGTGCCAGGAGCGATGGGCGCAGAATCGTTCATGCTGCCATTTCCAGTGAGGTGACCCGGTGGAAGACCATCCGGGGGGCGTAGACCGGAGGCCTGACGGCTCGGAGGGTGGGGAAGCGTTCGAGCATCTGCCTGAGCAGGGCGTGGGCCTCGAGTCGGGCCAGGGCTGCGCCGAGGCAGTAGTGTGCGCCGCCGCCGAAGGTGAGGTTGGCGCCCTTGCGGAGGACGTCGAAGGTGTGCGGATCCGGGTTGCGGCGCGGGTCGTGATTGGCGGCCCCGTACAGGATGTGGACCATGGAGTCCTTGCGGATGTGCACACCTGACAGGATCGTGTCGAGGCCGGCGACTCGGGTGTTCAGCCGGACCGGGGGGTCGAAGCGCAGTGCCTCGTCGATGGCGGCGTCGACGTGCTCCGGGTGCGCCCTCAGCCGGCCCCAGAGCCCCGGAGTTCTGACCAGGTGCCAGACCATGGTGGAGAGCAGCGTCGCGGTGGTCTCCAGGGATGCGATGGTGATGAACATGGTGAGCTCGTAGAGGGTCCGGTCCGCGGCGGCGCGGTCGGGCTCCAGTTCGTCCCACGTACGGATCCAGCGGGACAGCACGTCGTCGCCCGGCCGACGGCGCCGCTCGCGCACCAGGTCGGTGAAGTACTTCTGCAGGTGGACGGTGGCCTCGGCGGAGACCGCCAGTTGTCTCCTCGTTGGGAGCAACTCCTGGGCGTGGACCTGGTTGTGGGTGATCTCCAGGATGTGCGGCCAGTCCCCGGAGGGGATGTCCAGCCAATGGCCGATGGTGCTGATCGGCAGTCGCTCGCTGACCGTGGTGGCAAGGTCGCCGGTGCCGCACTCGTGCATTCGCCCGGCGAGGTCGTCGAGGAGACCGGTGACGTCGGCTTCCACCTGCGAAGCCAGCGCCTGGAGGGTATGCCGGTCGAACAGCTGACCGAGGCTACGGCGTTGGAGGTGATGGGCGGGTGCGTTGAGCCGGGAGAGGGTCCTGCTCATCTCCTGTGTGGCGGGTGCGCGCCACCGGTCGGTGTCCGCATTCCGTTCCTGCCAGGCGAGGTCGGGCACGAGCCAGTTCCGGTCGCGCAGGATCTCGTTGCAGATGTCGAAGCCGGTGGCGAGGTAGCCGCCCCAGGGGGCCGGGACGAGGTCCCCTTGTGCGCGGAGGTCGTCGTAGATGGGGAGCGGGTCTGCCACACCCTGCGGGGACCGCAGGCGTTGCAGCAGGGTGATGACGGTGCGGCGGGCGGTGGTCGTGGTGCCGGTGTCGACCTCGGCGATCACGTGTGGCTCCTCGGGCTGGGTGTGTCATGTCCGCGAAGGTCTACCCCCGCCCGTACGTCGGCCATGCGCGTATCCGGGCCACACATGTGCCCTCGCGACATACCGATCGGAGTGGTCCGGTCCCCCTGGACCGGACCACGGCACTGGTGGACGGTCAGAGCCTGAACACGTCCAGGAACGAACTCCACCAGCCCTTCTGCCTGCCCTGGGGCGCGGCCGGCTGCCGGTCGGTGGCCGGGGCGGGACCACCGGCAGCGGTCTCCGCTGCCGGTGTGTGAGCGGGCCGCGCCGAGCTGGGAGTCCTGGCGGGGGTCGGGCTGAATCGCACCGGCAGGGCGACCAGTCCGCGCTGAAACGGCCCCGGCCGCCACGCCAGGCGCTCCGCCGCGGTCACGAGGGAGATGTCCGGCAGGGCGTTGAGCAGGCACTCGATCGCGGTGATGGCGATCAGCTGGGCCGGTGACTTGGCCGGGCACGCGTGCGGCCCGGCGCCCCACGCCAGATGGGCCCCCTTGCTGAGGCTTTCGCGCGACGTCGTCAGTGATGGATCGGTGTTGGCCGCGGCAAAACCGATGACCACCGGCGTATGCGCGGGCAGCAGGACGTCGCCCAGTTCGACGTCCTGGACCGGGAAGTGCGTCGCGTAGTTGGCGATCGGGGGGTTGTTCCACAGCACCTGGTCGATCGCGTCCTCGATCCGTATCCCCGAGCGACGGCCCCGGACGTCACCGGCGAGCAGCACGAGCAGGGCGTTGGCGATGAGATTGCGCTCCGGCTCGACACCGGCACCCATCAACATCACCAGCTGGTCCTTGAGCTCCTCGTCCCTCAGCCGCGCCGGGTGCTGGATGAGCCAGGAGGTGATGTCCTCGCCCGGCTGGTCGCGCTTGATCGCGATCAGCTCCATCAGGCAGGCGGTGAGGTCCTCGTTGGCCTGCATCACGTCGTGGCCGTCGAAGAGGGCGGACATGCTGCGGGTGAGCCGGTCGCCGATGCCGGCCGGGCAGCCGAAGAGCTGGTTGAACAGCAGCAGGGGAAGCAGCTTGGCGTAGTCGCTGATCAGGTCGGCCCGGCCCAGAGGACTGAACTGGTCAAGAAGGAAGCCCGCGATCCGCTCCACATCCCGGTTGAGCCGGTTCACGTTCAGACGGGCGAGGCTCTCGGTCACCGCCTTGCGCAGGCGCAGGTGCTCGGCGCCGTCGGTGAACAGACAGTTGGGCCGGTAGAACATCATCGGCAGGACGGGACTGTCCAGCGGGACCCGCCCCTCGTTGAGCGCGGCCCACCGTCGCGAGTCCCGGGCGAAGAGCCCGGGGTTCTGCAGGACCCGTAGCGCCGCCTCGTGCGAGGTGACCAGCGTGGCGTCCACTCCGGGGGCCAGCTCGACCGGCGCGGCCGGTCCCTGCGCGCGCAACTGGTCGTAGCTGGCACCGGGATCGGCGGCGAAGTCCTCTCCGTACAGCGGCATGCGTCCGGCGGTGTGCATCGGGCATCCAGGAGGAGCGGACAGCGGGCCGGGCCCCTGTGAAGTATCCATCGTTCGGTCCTTGGGATCGGCCCCGTCCTGGTCGGCTCGGGGCAGCGGGGGAGGGGAGTGGTCAGGACGCGCGCTGGAGGAGATGCCGAACAAGGGTCACCAGGGCCTGCGCAGAGGACTTCTCGCTCCGGGCGTCGCAGAACACCAGGGGCGTGCGGGGGAGCAGGTCCAGCGCCTCGCGGAGCTCCTCCTCCCGGTGGGGACTGCTCTCCTCGAAGCTGTTGACGGCCACGGCGTACTCCAGGCCGTACCGCTCGACCAGGTCGATGACGGGGAAGGTGTCGGCCAGACGGGCGGGGTCGACGAGGAGCAGGGCGCCCAGCGCCCCGCGGGCCATGTCCTCCCACAACTGCATGAAGCGCTGCTGGCCCGGCGTGCCGAACAGATACAGCACCAGCTCGTCGCCGAGCGTCAGTCGGCCGAAGTCCAGGGCGACGGTGGTGGTGCGCTTGTCCGGCACGCCCCGCAGGTCGTCCAGGTGCACGGAGGCCCGGGTCATCCGCTCCTCGGTGCTCAGCGGCGTGATCTCCGACAGCGAGCGGATGAACGTCGTCTTGCCCACCGCGAAGTGCCCGACAACGAGGATCTTGACGGCGGTCGTCACCGCGCCCGAGACGTAGATGCTCTCAGGCGAAGCGGCGTTGGAGTCCATGCAGCACCTTTTCGAGGATGAGTGGGTCGGCGGCCTGAGCCGGGGGCGGCACCGCCCGCGCCAGCAGTCGTCCAGCCCGGATCAGGTCCGTCAGCAGCAGCCTGACCACCCCCACGGGCAGCTGCAGGCGGGCCGCGACCTCGGCCACCGAGAGATAGCCGCCCGAGCACAACTCCCAGATCGCCAGGGTCTCCGGAGTCGCCCGTGCCGGCGGCTCCTGGTCGGGCGCGGTGGTGACCAGGGTGATCAGCGCGAGGCTGTCGGCGCTGGGCAGTTCGCGGCCACTGGTGATGACGTAGGAGCGGATGAACCCGCCGGTCACCGCCTGCTCCTCGCCGGGATCCGTCATGAGTTGCTACTGGAGCTCTGGCGCGCGGGAGCGGTCATCGCCCGGCCCAGCGCGCCGACCTGCTGCTGCATCCGGAAGGACATGGCCTCCATGTCGACATCGGGAGCCGTGGACGCGGCGAGGTAGGCGCCGCTGCCCGCCGCGATCAGGAAGATCCACCCGAGGTCGTACTCGAGGAGGGTCTGACGCCAGGTACTGGTTCCGTCGCCGTCGACAAAGGGCGCGACGGCTCGGCTCAGCGACTGCATCGAGCTCATGGCGGCGGCATTGGTCTCGGCGTCGTCCCTGCCCAGTTTGCTCGATCGCTCCAGGAGCAGGCCGTCGGCCGACACCAGGATGGCGTGCCGGGCGCCGGGCACCTGCAGCACGTCGTTGAGGACCCACGACAGGTCAGGGCTCACTGGATCTCGGTTCCTTCCGTGGTCATCGTGGTGCGCCCGGACCGCGTCCCGCGTTGGAACGCGCCCAGCCGCGCGGCTGTCTCCTCGCTCGCGGGCGCCGGGACCGGCTCGTCGGCGAGATCGGCCTGCGGTCGTGGGAGCACCGAGACCGGGCTCTGCCGACGGCGCTTGGGCAGCCCACCGTCCGTGGTCCCGTGCAGGCGTACCTGGGCGGGTTCGGACGGCGCAAGCTCGTCGGCCGGCTCCGGGGCCTGCGCCGGCGCGGGTGAGGACGCCTGTCCCGGCACGCGGTGCATACGATCGGGCGCTTGTGGCGGGGCCTCGCTGGTGAGGAGCTCGGCCGGCAACAGCACGACCGCGCGCACGCCTCCGTACGGCGAGACGGAGTCGACGGAGACCTTGAAGCCGTACCGTGCGGCGAGCAGACCCGCGACGGCGAACCCGAACCTCGGCGGGTTCCCGAGGCCGGTGAGGTTGACGGGCGCGTCCGGGTTCAGCAGCTCGGCCGCGAGGTCCTTCTCCTCCTGGCCCATCCCGAGTCCGGCGTCGTCGACGATGACGCAGACACCGGTCGGGACGGACTGGACACTGATGTGGGCCTTCGTGTCCGGGGCGGAGTAGTTCGTCGCGTTGGCCAGCAGTTCGGCGAGTACGACCGCGACGGGTTCCACAGCCCTGCTGGCGACGTTCACGTTCACCTGGGCGTAGATTTCCACCCGGTCGAAGTGGCGGATGCGCCCCTGGGCGCTCCGGGCCACGTCGTAGACGGAGGCGACGGTCTCCCGGCGACCCAGCCAGCCGCCGCACAGAACCGCGATTCCTTGCGCCCGGCGCCCGAACTGACTGTTCGTGTGGTCGACCAGCATCAAATCGGCCAGGAACCGAGGGTTGTCGCCGTATCTCCGCTGGAGCTCCTCGATGACGACCTGCTGTTCGTCGGCCAGGGCCTGCAGGGTTCGCATGGCGGCCTTCAGGACCGACTTGGTGTCCTCCTCCGCGTCCTGGCGTACCGCGACGAGCTCGGCCGCTTGTCGGGTCGTCAGGAATGAGTGAGCGGTCCCGAGTTCGTCGAGCCGGTGCTGCAGCCTCGTGCGCTCGTCGTCCAGACCCGTGTTCTGGCGGCGCAGATCCATGTTGGTTCCCCGGGCCCGCAGACCTGCGACGACGGTCGTCACGATCACTGCGATGAGAGCCCAGAAGAACGAGTCCTGCAGAATTGGCGTCATGAAACTCTCTTGAGGAGGCATAGCAGGGTCCTGGTCGCCGCCCTGCACCCGGAGCGCTTCTTTGGCATGCACCCGCAGAAAGCGCCAGACGCGACGCTACCCTACTAAAGTGGCGATCACGTCAGTAGCCCCGGCAGTTCCGTCAGTTGAGACCACGGCCGGCTGTATTCCGCTCGGATGCCGGAGCTGGGCCTGACATCCGCTCGGCCCGCCCCGGCGATGTCATGGCAGGGGCTGCTCGGCCCAGATCACCTTGCCGTCGGGGGTGTAACGGGTGCCCCAGCGCTCGGAGAGCTGAGCGACCAGGAAGAGTCCGCGTCCGCCCTCGTCGCTGGTGGCCGCGTACCGCAGGTGCGGAGAGGTGCTGCTGCCGTCCGAGACCTCGCAGACGAGGGTCCGGTCGTGCAGCAGGCGGACCCGGATCGGCTCTGCGGCGTAGCGGATCGCGTTCGTGGCGAGCTCGCTGACGATCAGTTCGGTGGAGAAGGCCAGCTCGTCCAGTTCCCAGGCGGTCAGCTGCTCGGTGACGCCGGCCCTGAGTCCGGCGACGGCCGCCGGGTCGGCCGCGAGGTCCCAGGCCGCGACCTGGTCGGCCGGCAGGGCCCGGGTCCGGGCGACCAGCAGGGCGACGTCATCGGTGGGACGGTCGGGGAGCAGCGCGTCGAGCACCGCCTGGCAGGTCTCCTCCGGCGTCCGGTGCGGGCGGGCCAGCGCGGCGCGCAGCAGGTCGAGGCCGACGTCGATGTCCCGGACCCGGTCCTCGACCAGGCCGTCGGTGTAGAGCACCAGTTGGCTGCCCTCAGGCAGCTCCGTCTCCACCGTCTCGAAGGGCAGGCCGACCAGGCCGAGCGGCGGTCCGGCCGGCAGGTCGGGGAACTCGACCGATCCGTCCGGATGCACCAGCGCAGGCGGCAGGTGTCCGGCCCGTGCCATGCTGCAGCGCCGCGAGACGGGGTCGTAGATCGCGTACAGGCACGTCGCTCCGGTGATGGAGGTCCCGCCGTCGGTGGCCGCGCGGTCCTGGTCGATCTGGTTGACCAGCACGTCGAGATGGCCGAGCAGCTCGTCCGGTGGCAGGTCCAGGGTGGAGAAGTTGTGCACGGCCGTGCGCAGGCGGCCCATGGTGGCCGCAGCGTGCAGGCCGTGACCGACCACGTCACCGACGACCAGCGCGATCCTGGCACCGGGCAGGGGGATCACGTCGAACCAGTCGCCGCCGACGCCCGCCTGCGCGGGCAGATAGCGGTAGGCCACGTCCAGGGCGCTCTGCTCGGGCAGGCCACCGGGGAGCAGGCTCTGCTGGAGGGTGACCGCCATCTCGTGCTCGCGGGTGAAGCGGCGGGCGTTGTCGATGCACACGGCGGTACGGGCCCCGAGCTCCTCGGCGACCGACAGGTCGTCGGCGTCGAACGGCTCGGGCTTCTCCGAGCGGTAGAAGTGGGCCACGCCGAGCAGCATGCCTCGGGCCAGCAGCGGCACGACGACCAGCGAGTGGATACCCTGCCCGACGATCAGTTCGGCCCGCTCCGGGTCGGTGAGCCGCCAGTTGGACGCGGGGTCGGACAGGGCCGGTTCGAGGACGGAGCGCCCTTCGAGGGCCTGGGTGTGCGGCGTTCCGGACGGCAACGGGATGGATGTCCCGACCGGGAAGAACGGGGTGTCCGCTCGGAGGCCGCGGAGTGCGGCGCGGCGCAGGTCCGTCGCCCGGCCGGGGGTGGGTTCGTCCCCGCGCAGCAAGGACTCCGCCAGGTCGACGGTGACGAAGTCGGCGAATCTCGGGACGGCCGCCTCGGTCAGTTCCTCGGCGGTGCGGGTCACGTCCAGCGTGGTGCCGATGGCGGCGCTCGCCTCGTAGAGCAGCTTGAGGCGCTTGCGGGCCTGGTCGGCCTTGCCGGACAGCGCGCGCAGCTCGGTGGAGTCGCGCAGCGTGGCGACGACGCCGGACGGGCCGTCGTCGTGGCCGGTGGTCCGGATGTTGACCACGATGAGCCGTTCGCCGGCGCTGACCACCTCGTCGGTGACGGCGTCCCCGGAGTCCAGCAGCTCGGTGAGGCGGTGGTCCAGGCCCAGCTCGGTGACGAGCCGACGGTCGTACGCGCCGAGCGGCAGGTCGAGCAGCCGACAGGCCTCGTCGTTGGCCAGCAGCATCCGGCGGTCGTCACCGATGATGAGCACGCCCTCGCGCACCGCGTGCAGTACCGCGTCGTGGTGCTCGTACATCCGGGTCATCTCGGCCGGGCCGAGCCCGTGGGTCTGGCGTCTCAGCCTCCGTACGACCAGCCAGGTCCCGGCGGTGGCGAGCCCCAGAGCCAGGGCGCCGGCCCCGAGGACGACCGGCAGCCGGTGCTGGGCCGCGGTGCTGATCTTCTTGAGGGTGATGCCCGCGGAGACCACGCCGATCACCCGGTGGTCGCTGTCGAAGACCGGGACGATCGCCTGCACCAACGGGCCGATGGTGCCCTGGATCGTCTCGGTGACCGTCTGCCCGGCGAGCACGGGGCCGATGTCGCCGACGAACTTCTTGCCGATCCGGTTGGGGATGGGGTGGGTGTAGCGGATCCCGTGGTCGTCGGTGACCACGACGAAGTCCACGCCGGTGGCCAGGCGGGTGGCCTCGGCGCGCGGCTGGAGCAGCGCGGTCGGGTGGGCCGACTCCATCGCGGCGACCGTTCCGGGTGCGTCGGCGAACGTCTGGGCCACCGCGAGCGACCGGTTCCGGGCCTCCACCGTGGTGTCGTGCTGGGCCTGGACGAAGACCTCGACGCCTGCGGCGATCACCAGCACCAGAATGATCACGACCTGGAGGACGAAAACCTGTCCGGCGACGCTGCGCATGCCGAGGATGGCCCGGCGGCGACGCTCAGGTGGAGGCCGCCGGTCCGGGCGCCGGTCACTTTGCTGATCCCGCTCCGGGGGCGGGCCCGCCCGGTACTCACCGGTGGCACCGGGGTCTGCGGGGGCCCGGGAACGGCCCCAGAACCGGGCCATACGCCTATGAAACACTGCCCTGCTCGAGGTGGCCAACGGGCAGCCGGGTTGGGGCCTGATCCCGGGTCCGGCGGAACGGGATCAGAGTCCGGCTTCGAGTACGTCGACCATGTCGAACGACGGGGGCGCGGCGAACAAACGAGCGTACTTCTTCGAGGGCTGGGGGCCGCCCGAGGACAGCAGGGCGTCCCTGTCCTGATCGTCGGCGAAGGCGGCGAAGGGCGGCGAAGGCCCCTTGGAGCCGTCAGCGCCGTGGGGCCAGCAGCTCCAGTGCCAGCGCGACGACATCCTCGGTTCGGGCCTGCGCAAGCGCCTGGAAGGTGCCGCTGCTCCGCGACAGGCTCACCCCGATGAACGCCGCTACGGTCAGCTCCGCCCTTAGCTGCGGGCGGTCCAGGCCCTCGCGGGTGAAGCGCTCGCACAGTGGGTCGACCAGCCGTCGGTGCAACTGCTCGGCGGCGGCTGCCTGCACCTCGGGATCCTCGTGGGGGGAGACCGCGGCCCGGTGGATCGGCCCGGGCCCGCGTTGGGCCGCGTGGTCGAGCAGGGCCTTGGCCCGCTCGGGCTCCAGCAGGTCGGGCGGGTTGGCGGCGAGCTGGTCGACCTGGAGTGTGGCCAGGTAGAGCTGGGCCTTGCCGCCGAAGTAGCGGGCGATCAGGGCCGGGTCCACGCCGGCCCGCTCGCCGATCTCCCGGATGGTGCTCCGGTCGAAGCCCCTCTCGGTGAAGAGCTCGGTCGCGGCCGCCAGCAGCAACTCACGACTTCGGGCCGAGTCCCGTCGCCTGGGCGTGCTCACCGGGCAGCCGGCCCGGCCGGCGCGGTAGCACTGTCCTCCACCGTCCCGGCGTCGGCGATGCTCTCGTCCATCAGCAGCTCCTCGTCCACGGGTACCGTGCTTCGCGGGGCTCCCCGCCGCGGCAGGACGATGCTAACCACACCGGTGACCACCCACACCGCGCAGCCCAGCCAGGCAGCTGCCTGGTATCCGCTGTTCTCGGGCAGCAGGTGGCCGACAGGGGTGTGCGCCTCCAGGATGACCGCGCTCAGCACGCTTCCGGTGGAGTAGCCCACGGTCCGGAGCACCTGGTTGAAGCTGATGGCACTGCCGGTCTCCTGCGCGGGCACGGAGCTGACGATCAGTCCGGGCATCACCGCGAAGGTGCAGCCGACGCCCAGTCCGGCGACGCCCATGACGACGAACAGTTCCCACAGGCTGTTGCGGCCGAAGAGGAACATCGCCATCGACAGCAGTGAGACGACGCAGCCGACCGGCAGCACCAGGGCGGTGGAGGTGCGCCGGGCCAGCAGCGGCACGAGCTTGCTGGAGGCGACGCTGGCCGCGGAGAACGGCAGCAGCACCAGGCCGGTGACCAGGACCGAGGTCCCGAAGCCGTAGCCGGCGGAAGAGGGTGTCTGGACGAAGCGGGTGACCATCGACATCAGCATGTACATCGCTACACCCGCGATCAGGCCGGACACGTCGGCGGTGAGCACCACCTTGTTCCGAAGTGACCGCAGATCGACCAGGGGGTGCGCGGTGCGCAGCTCGTGGAAGGCCCACCAGGCCAGCACCACCAGGGCCGCGGCGGTCAGGCCGAGCAGCCGGGCCGAGCCCCAGCCCCAGGTCCCGCCCTCGCTCAGCGCGAGCAGCAGTGCGGCCAGCCCGACACCCAGCAGCAGCGCGCCGAGCGCGTCCAGCGGATGCTTTTCCCGGCCTTGCGCCGTCGGCACGACCAGCCCGGCGGCGAGCAGGGCGAGGGCGCTGATGATCGCACCGAACCAGAAGCCGGCGTGCACGCCCCAGGACTCGGCGATCAGCCCGGTGAGCGGGTAGCCCAGGCCGACGCCGGCCACCGTGGTGATGGACAGCAGCGCGACGGCCGGGCGCGACCGATCGGCCGGCAGTGCGTCGCGCGCGGTGACGATGGCCAGCGGGGTGAGGCCCAGGCCGAGGCCCTGCAGCCCCCGTCCGACGATCAGGAACGCGAACCCGAGCGGGAGCGCCGCCAGCACACTGCCCAGCAGCACCACCGTGAGGGCGCCGAGGATCACTCGCCGCCGGTGCGGCCCGTCTCCGAGCCGTCCCATCGTGGGGGTGGCGACGGCGCCGACCAGCAGGGTGACGGTCAGCGACCACTGTGCGTCGGACAGCGAGACATGGTCGACCGAGGCGATGGTGGGCACCAGCGGCGATCCCAGGCTGCTGATGACCGCGACCACCATGCCGAGGAACACCAGGACCGGCACCAGAGCGCGTTCTCGAAGACGGCCGGGCATGGCGTGTCGGGCAGTCATCGACGTTCTCCCAAAGATTGTCATCACATGATGTCTTCGGATGATGACATGAAGCGCCCCGGAGGCCAAGGCAGTCGTCGCCAAAGTGAGCACGGCCACTCCGGTCCGGCCGCGCTGCGGGTCGATGATCAGGGGCGGACAATGCTCGCGGAGGAGCACTGTGACGTTCACCGAGGTGATGGAGCACGGAGCCCAGGCCTTCGAGGCCGTCGGGGCGTGCGTCCTGGTGGCCGGGTTCTTCCTGTCCCTGGCCCTGGCGCTGCGTTCCCGGCGCCGATCGGGGACGTTCTCCGAAAGCCTGCCGATCATGCGGGCCTGCTTCGGGGGCGCCTTGCTCCTCGGGCTGGAGATCCTGGTCGCGGCCGACCTCATCCGGACGGTCGCGGTGGCGCCGACCCTGTCCAACGTCGGCGTGCTTGGCTTGATCGTCTTGATCCGTACGTTCCTGAGCTTCTCGCTCGAGATCGAGATGGAAGGCGTTCCGCCCTGGAGGCGCGCTCTGGTGAGCGGCGCCACCGTCACCCGCCGAGCGGTGAAGCAGACCACGCGCGGCCGCCCCCGAAACCAGCCGGACGGAAGCCCTGCCGAGGCTGAACCCGGAGCTGCCGAACCCTGAGCTGCCAGTCCCGAAACTGCCGAACCCTGAGCTGCCGAACCCTGAGCTGCCAGTCCCGAAACTGCCGAACCCGGAGCTGCAGGGTCCGACGCGCCCGGCGCACGCTGATCCACGCACCGTGGCGCGGTTCAGGAGAGGCCGTTGACCAGGGCGGAGAAGAGAGCCGGGAGACGGGCCGCGGTGGGGACGATGTGCGGTGCCAGCGCCGGTCGGTGGCGGGTCCACAGCAGGGCCTGGGTGAGCAGCCGGTGGCGGCGGGTGGCGCGCAGCCAGGCGCGTTCGTAGTCCTGGGGGCGGTCGGCGCGGACGCAGCCGACGAGGGCGGCGGCGCCGGTGAGAGCCAGCGAGAGTCCCTCCCCGGTGAGCGCGTCGACGTAGCCGGCCGCGTCGCCCACCAGCAGGACCCGTCCGGCCACCCGGGCCCGGGTCCGCTGCCGCATCGGCCCCGCGCCGCGGATCGGCCCGGCGTCGCTCGACCGCAACCGCTCGGCCAGACCGGGAAACCCGGCGAGCTGCTGCGCGAAGGTTCCGCGTTCGGTGGTCAGCAGGGCCACGCCGACCAGGTCGGGGCCGAGCGGGGTGACGTAGGCCTCCGCCCGCGGCGACCAGTTCACCTCGACGCAGTCGGTCCACGGCACGGTCAGGAAGTGCCGCCGCAGTCCGAAGCGGCGAGGGCCGAGGTCCGGCTCGCCGAGGCCGAGCGCGCGCCTCGTCGGCGAGTGCAGGCCGTCCGCGGCGGCGAGGTAGCGGGCGCGGAACCCGGCCGCCCGCACGCCCTCGTCATCCTGCCGGACGCCGTCCACCCGTGCGGGAACCACCCGGACACCCAGCTCCTCGGCCCGGCGCGCGAGCGCGCGGTGCAGCTCGGTCCGCCGCACCCCGAGGCCGGCCGCGCCGTCGAACCGCGCCTCGGCCTGACACCGCGGGTCGAGATAGCGGATGCCGCGCAGCGGCTGCCCGGTGACCCGCACGCCGAGCGCGGCGAGGGCCAGCGCGCCCTGGGGCATCAGCCCTTCGCCGCACGCCTTGTCGATCGGGGCCGGGCGCGGCTCCGCGACGACGACGTGCAGTCCGGCCTGGGCGGCATGGATGGCGGTGGCGAGCCCGGCGGGGCCGCCGCCCGCCACCAGCAGGTCGAGCATCCCGGGGTTCGTCACCCGCCGACCGCCGTGGCAGCCGTGGCCAGCGCGGCGTTCTCGCACCGCACGCGGGTGACCAGCAGGGGCGCGTTGAGCAGGGTGAACCCGAGAGCGGTCAGCCACGCCGTGTGGACCAACGGGAGCGCGGCGCCCTCGAGGATCACCGCGAGGTAGTTCGGGTGCCGCAGCCACCGGTAGGGACCGCCGCTCACCAGGGGCAGGCCGGGCACCACGATCACCCGGGTGTTCCAGCGCGGTCCCAGCGTGGTGATGCACCACCAGCGCAGTGCCTGCGCGAGCAGTGTGACGGCCAGCGCGGGCCAGCCCAGCCATGGCAGGAACGGGCGGTGCAGCCCGCCGACCTCGAGCAGGCACCCGGCTAGCAGCCCGGTGTGCAGGGCGACCATCGCCGGGTAGTGGCCGGCTCCGTGCTCGACGCCGCCCCGGGCCCGGCTCCACCGCGCGTGCCGCTGCGCGGCGACCAGTTCCGCGACGCGTTCGAGCGCCACCAGCAGGATCAGGAGGGTGTAGGGCGTCATCGGTCACCACCGCAGGAGGACGAGTTCGACACAGAATCCGGGCCCCATCGCCAGGAGCAGCCCCGGTGTGCCGGGAGGTGGCGGATCCGCCGCGAGGACGTCCCGCAGGATGTGCAGCACCGAGGCGGAGGAGAGGTTGCCGACCTCGGCCAGCGAGCGTCTGCTCGGCTCCAGGGCGCGGGCGGGCAGATCCAGGGCGTCACGGACGGCGTCGAGGACCCGGGGACCGCCGGGATGACACACCCAGGCGGTGATCTCTCCGCTCTTCAAGTCGTGGTCGGCAAGGAAGTCGCGGACCACCGGGCCGAGCTGACCGCTCACCAGATCCGGCAGGTCGGAGCCGAGCATGATGTGGAAGCCGGTGTCGCCGATCGTCCAGCCGAGCAGGTCCCGGGTTCCGGGGAAGAGGTGGCTGCGGGTGGCGAGGATCTCGGGACCTTCCGCTGTCGTCGGGGCTCCGGCGCGGGCGGAGCCCACGGCCAGCGCTGCCCCGGCGCCGTCGCCGAACAGCGCCCCGGCGACCAGGTTCTGCATCGAGGCGTCCGCCCGCTGGAGGGTGAGCGAGCACAGCTCGACGGAGAGCAGCAGCGCCACCTCGTCAGGGTGCCCGACCAGGTAGTCGTGCAGCCGGGCCAGGCCCGCCGCGCCCGCGACGCAGCCGAGGCCGAAGACCGGGACCCGCTTGACGTCCGGCCGCAGGCCCAGCGACTCGGCCAGCCGCGCCTCCAGCGACGGCGCGGCGATGCCCGTCACCGAGGTGGAGACAACCAGGTCGATCTCCGACGCCTTCAGCTCCGCCCGGTCCAACGCCCCCTGCACCGCGTCACGGCCCAGCTCCGACGCGGCACGGATGAAGGCGTCGTTGCGCGCGCCGAAGCCGTCGAGCCGGGCGTAGTCCTCCAGCGGCAACACCAGATGACGTCCCGTCACCTCGGCTGAGGCGTGGACGTGCTCCAGTACGGCCTGGTCCCCGCGCGGCAGCCGACAGGCCGCGGCAACCATCCGAGTGATCTCGGCCTGCGGATACCGGTGAGGCGGCAGGACACCATGAACCGCAACGATCCGGGTTATTCCGCCATGGTAGGGGTCGGCCGCCCGGATGCCGCGATCTGCCGCCCACCCGCGCGTGGCTGACGCGCCGTCGACTCCAGGGCCCCTAGCATCGGCGTGTGCCCCCCGACGCGGCACCGGCCTCGCCGGACCAGCCCCCTCACCTCGTCGAACCGCTGTCACGGCGTGGTGCCTCACCCCTGGTCCTGCTGCTCGCCGCGCATCCGCTCCCAGCCTTCGCCGTCACCGTCATGGCCACCGCGCTCGCCGCCGCCCTGGGCCGTGACCCGAGGGGATGCGCGCTGGTGGCGGCCGCAGTCCTCAGTGGCCAGCTCTGTATCGGCTGGACCAACGACCTGCTCGACCTGCGGCGCGACATCGCCGCCGGGCGGCGCGACAAACCGCTGGCGGTCGGCACCCTGTCCGCGTCCGGCGTCGCGGTGACGGCGGCCGTCGCGGCGACGGCCTGTGTGCCGCTGTCCCTGGCCTCCGGTGTGTCGGCCGGGGCGGTGCACCTGGTCGCGGTGGCGTCCGGGCTCGCCTACAACGCGGTGCTCAAACGCACCCGCTGGTCCTTCGCCCCCTACGCCCTGTCGTTCGGGCTGCTTCCGGCCTTCGTCACCCTCGGCCTGCCGGGCCACCCCTGGCCCCCCGCGTGGCTGCTCGCCGCAGGAGCGCTGCTCGGCGTCGGCGCCCACCTGACCAACGTGCTGCCCGACATCGAGGCCGACCTCGCCTGCGGCGTGCGCGGCCTGCCGCACCGGCTCGGCCAGGCCCGCAGCAGGGCCCTCGCCGCCTGCCTGCTGCTCGCGGCCTCCGCGGTCCTGATCCTCGGTCCACCGGGCCCGCCGGGCGCTGCCGGCTGGTCCGGCCTGGTCACAGCTAGCCTCCTCGCGGCGGCCGCAGCGTCCCCGTGGCCTGCACGCCCCGCGAGCCGGCTGCCCTTCCTCCTCACGATCGCGCTGGCCGCCCTCGACGTGGCCCTGCTGCTCCTGCGCGGCGGCACCCCGCACTGACAGCCCGAGCCCCCCTTGCAGGACGGGCGGTCTTGAACCGGGGTCCGTCCGGGGGCGTAGTACCGGGCAGGACCCATCGTCGGGCGGATCGACCGCTTCGCAGCAGGTGACGCGGTGGTCCCATCGGAAGAAGATCGTCATGAACCGCCTCCTCGCCGTTCCCGCCATCGCCGTCGCCGTCGCGGCCGTGGCCGTCGGTTGCAGCTCCAGCACCAAGAACGCGGTCACCACGCCGGCCTCCGCCACAGGGTCGGCCTCGGCGTCCACCCCGGCGTCCACCGCGGCGCTGCACACCGCGAACTCGAAGTACGGGCAGATCCTCGTCGACAGCTCCGGCCACACCCTCTACCTGCTGACCGCGGACTCCGGGTCGAAGTCCACCTGCTACGGCACCTGCGCGACCTTCTGGCCGCCGGACCACACCACCGGCATGCCCGGCAACAGCGGCGTGACCGCCTCCATGGTCGGCACGACCAACCGCACGGACCACACCACGCAGGTCACGTACCACGGTCACCCGCTCTACACGTTCGTCAAGGACACCAAGGCAGGCGACGTGAACGGTGAGGGCGTCACGAACTTCGGCGGCACCTGGTACGTGGTCGGGGCCGACGGCAACGCGATCATGACCGCCCCGGCCGCCCCGGCGCCGAGTCCGACGGGCAGCAGCAGTAGCGGTTCGGGCGGCGGTTACGGCTACTGACCCGGCCTCGGCGTCGGCGTCGCGAACACCCGCGCGGCACGGTGCGCGGCTCGGGGCCGCTTGAGTAGACACCGTGTCGCAGGCCGCGAGGTGCGCGCGGGCACCTCGCGGCCTGTCCGAGGGCGACGCGGCACGGGAAACACGGGCTCCCGAGGGCGTGTCCGTGCGCCGGCTCCGGCTCGACCCGGGCACCGGCAAGTGGCAGGCGTCGACCGCGTGGCTGGACCACACCCTGCCGAAGTACCCCTTCACGCTTCGCCGCCGGCGCCGCCGCCGCACGGACGAGCAGGGCCCGGTCGGGTCAGGCGCGGAATCTGGTGAGTGCCCACACCACCAGCAGGTCGAGGGTCATCACCGTGATCGCCCACGCCGGGTAGTACGGCAGGAACATGAACTGCGTGACGAGGCTGACCGCCGCCACGGTGACGCCGAGCCAGCGCGCCCAGCTCCGGCCGGCCAGCACGCCGATGCCGGCGGCGACGAGCGCCACCCCGACGACCAGATGGATCCAGCCCCACGCGGTGAGGTCGAACCGGTAGACGTACCGTGCCGGATTGAAGACGTGATCGCGGTCGATGCCCGTCACGCCCAGCAGGATGCTCAGTGGCCCGCTCAGCAGCAGGACCGTTCCCGCGAACAGGGAGGGGCCGGGGATCGCTCCGGGGCCGTGGGTCTCGCCCTGCTGGGCCTGAGGTGTCGTGGTCATGGCCGCCACTGTCCTTTCGGCGCGCTCGGCTGAAACAAGCAGGAGTGGCCCCTCCTTCAGCCTGGCCTTGATCGACGGCTGTCGCGACTCGACCACGGTGTCGTCCGGACAGCCCAACCCGGCGTGCCGACGGCCCCGGCGGCCCGTCCGTCGCGCCCCGCACCGGGTGCCCGCTGAGGCGACCGGCGCCGGAGCACGGCCGTTCCCGGTCGCCGCCCGGATCCGTCGGGCGGACGATGGGAGGGCGGGCCTGGCACCGGGTCCGGGAAGGAGCGCGGCCATGGACATGGGACCGGTCGAGTACGCGGTGATGGCGTTCCCGGGGAACAGGTTCAAAGGCGACATCGCCCCCGAGCTGAGGCGCCTGACCGCCGCGGGCATCGTGCGCATCATCGACCTGACGTTCATCAAGCGCGACGCGGACGGTGCCGTGGAGGTCCTGGAGCTCGAGGCACTCGAGCCCGACGAGGCGGCGGTCTTCGCCGAGGTCGACGGCGAGATCAACGGGCTGCTCAGCGACGAGGACCTGGCGTCGATCTGCGAGGAGATCCCGCCGGACAGTTCCGCGGCGATCATCGTGTGGGAGAACGCCTGGGCGGCGCCGCTGACGCGGGCGCTGAAGGCGGCGGGCGGGGTGCTGGTCGCACGCGAGCAGGTGCCCGCCAGCGTGGTCGAGGCCGATCTGGCCGCCATCGGCCTGTGAGGCGCCCCGCACCGCCCGGTCCCGTTTCCGCGACCGCTCTTCGGAGGAGAAGATCATGATCGGACGTCGTGTCGCCCGGGGCGGCCGCCCCGGGCTCATCGGCACCGCCGCCCGGACCGCCGTCATCGCGGGCACCGCGACCGCCGTCTCCGGACGCGTGGCGGCCCGGCACCAGCAGGCGGCCGTACAGTCCCAGCCGCCTCCCGCGGCACCCGCGGCACCCGCCGCACCCGTCGCCCCGGAACCCGTGCAGGCCGCGCCCGCGCCGGGCGGGCTGGACGACCAGGCGCTCGCCAACCTGGAGCGCCTCGCGTCCCTGCACCAGCAGGGCATGCTGACGGACGAGGAGTTCGCGCAGGCGAAGCAGCGCATCCTTTCGGCCTGACGACCCGACCTTTCCGGTTCGGGACATCGGCCCCGGCTTCCGTGGGTCACCCGGTCGGCGCACGTAGCGGCGCGCCGATGTGTGGAGCTCCGGTCCTCGTGGGACCACTGGGGCTGGCCCGCCCGGCTCGTGCACCCCGCACGGCGGGGGAGCGCGGGCCCGGGAGGAGCCGGAGATGGTGGCCGTCGACGCCGAAGAGTTCGATCCCCTTCCCTCATGGCGGCGCCCCGCCGCCCTCGCGGTCGTCGCGTCCGCCGACGACGCGGCGGACGGGGTGCTGGGCCTGCCGATGGCCGTGGGTGCCGCGCCGCCGGGGCCGCTCGGGCTCGGCGCGGCCGAGCTTCGTGCGGCGGGGTTCACCGGGAGCGTGGGGGAGACACTCCTGGTGCCCGGGCAGGGCGGCCGACCGGTCGTCCTCTTCGGGACCGGGACCGCCGACGCGCTCGGCGTGACCGCCCTGCGTGACGCCGCCGCCGCCTTCGCCCTCGCCGCCACCGCGGACGCCAGGCTGGTCGTCGCGGTGCCCGAGTCGGACCGCGTCGACGCGGAGGCCGCGGCGCAGGCCCTGGTCGAGGGCGCGCTGATGGCTCGCTACACCTTCGACCCGATCAAGACCGAGCCGGCCGGCGCCGGCGTGACCTCGCTGACCCTGGTGCTGCCCGATGCCTCCCGCGCCGACGGCGAGCGCGGCGCCCGGCGCGGCTGGTGGATGGCGCGCGCGACCCGGCTCTCCCGCGACCTGGCCAACTCGCCCCCGAGCCTGCTCAACGCCGAGCGCATCGCGCGGTGCGCGCGCGAGCTCGGCGCGGAGACCGGCTTCGGCGTCGAGGTCTTCGACCAGGAGACGCTGCGGGCCATGGGCTGCGGCGGTCTGCTCGGCGTGAACGCCGGCAGCGTCGACGAGGCCCGGATGATCAAGCTGACCTACACCCCGCCCGCCGCGGACGGCCCGCCGCAGGGCCGGCTCACCCTGGTCGGCAAGGGGATCATGTACGACTCGGGCGGCATCAGCCTGAAGCCGGCGGACGCGGTCCACGCGACCATGAAGAACGACATGACCGGGGCCGGGAGCATCCTGGCCGCGATGTCCGTGCTGGCCGGGCTCGGCTGTCGCACGGCGGTGACCGGCTATCTGATGTGCACCGACAACATGCCCTCCGGCTCCGCCACCAAGCTCGGTGACGTCCTGTGGATCCGGGGCGGCACGACGGTCGAGGTGATCAACACCGACGCGGAGGGCCGCCTGGTCATGGCGGACGCCCTCGTCCTCGCCACCGAGGAGCCCACCGACGCCATTGTCGACATCGCCACCCTGACGGGCGCCTGCATGCGCGCCCTCGGCACGGAGATCGCGGGGGTCTTCGGCAACGCCCAGGGCCTGGTGGACCAGGTGCTGGACGCCTCCGTCGAGGTCGACGAGCCGGCCTGGCAGCTGCCGCTGTCGCGCCGCTACCGGGCGGAGCTGGACTCGGACGTCGCGGACATCAAGAACCTGGGCGGTCCCAACGGCGGCGCGATCCACGCGGCCCTGTTCCTCGAGGACTTCGTGGCCGGTCGGCCCTGGGCCCACATCGACATCGCGGGCCCGGCCCAGAACGACCGTGCCGCCTCCTGGCGCACCAAGGGCTGCACCGGCTTCGGTGCGCGCCTGCTCGCGCGGCTCGCGCTCGACTTCTCGCCGCCGACGACCGCCGAGAGCGGCAGCGCCGTGCACGGCGTGAGCGAGGTGAGTCGCTGATGAGCGCGCTCGCATCGGTCAACCCGGGTGACGACGAGGGGAGTTCCGCCACCGCGGTCGGCAAGGACGAGACCGGCAAGTCCGGCGGCGGCATGCAGAAGGCCCTCGACCTGATCGAGCGGGTCGGCAACAAGGTCCCGCACCCGGCCGTGATCTTCCTGCTGCTGTGCGTGCTGGTGATCGTGCTGTCCGCGATCCTGTCCGCCTTCAACGTGCACGTCACCTACGAGACCGCGCAGTCCGTCCCCGCCCCCGCCACGCAGGTGCACGAGGGCGGCACGGAGTACCCGGGCACGGCGCTGCCCCCGGACACGCAGTACACCCACAACTACGTGACCGTGATGGAGACCAAGAAGGTCGAGAGTCTGCTCTCCGGCGACGGCGTGCGGTTCCTCTTCACCTCCATGACGCACAACTTCAACGACTTCGGCGTCGTGGCCGTCATCCTGGTGGTCATGGTCGGTGTCGGCCTGGCCGAGGAGTCCGGGCTGATCGCCACGCTGATCCGGAAACTGGTGCACCGCGCGCCCGCCTGGGCGCTCACGGCCATCATCGTCTTCGCCGGCATCGTCTCCAGCATCGCCACCGACGCCGGGTACCTGGTGCTCATCCCGCTCGGCGCGGTCGCCTTCCTCGGCGCCGGACGCCATCCGCTGGCGGGCATCGCGGCGGCGTTCGGCGGGGTCAGCGCCGCGTTCGGCGTCAACATCCTCATCGCGCCCGTCGACGGGATCATCACCGAGATCACCAACCAGTCGATCAAACTGGTCAATCCGGGCGAGTCGCTGAACCTGACGGCCAACTACTACTTCGCGATCGGATCGACGCTCTTCCTCACCGCGGTGATCACCTTCATCACGGAGCGGATCATCGAGCCGCGGCTCGGCCGCTACGAGGGCCCGAGCGCCGCGCTGGAGACGGACGGCCAACTCGATCCCGCGGCCGAGAAGCGCGGCCTGCGGTACGCGGGCCTGGCCCTGGTCGCCGTCGTCATCGCCGTCACGCTGCTCGCGTTCATCCCCGGAGCGCCGCTGCGCAACCCCAAGACCGGCAGCCTCTTCGAGGACTCGCCCTTCATGGACGGCCTGATCGTGATCATCATGATCGCGTTCCTGGTCATGGGCCTCGCCTACGGCGCCGGTGCCAGGACGCTCAAGGGCAGCGCCGCCGCGATGGAGGCGATCACGAAGACCTTCGCCGGACTGGCCGGGCTGATCTTCCTGCTGCTGATCATCGCCCAGTTCATCGCCTACTTCAACTACAGCAACATGGCCACCGTCGCCGCGGTCAAGCTGGCCGACCAGCTCGAGAGCGCCAACATCGGGGCGCTGTGGCTGCTCATCCTCTTCATCCTGGTGACCTACCTGCTGAACCTGATCATCCCCGGCATCATCCCCAAGTGGGCGATCTTCGCGCCGATCTTCGTGCCGCTCTTCATCCGCCTCGGCGTCGCACCGCAGACGGTGCTGGCCGCCTACCGCGTCGGCGACTCGCCGACCAACGTGATCACCCCGCTGATGGTCTACCTGCCCTTCATCGTGCTGGTCTGCGAGAAGTACCGGAAGAAGGCGGGCGTCGGCACCGTCATCTCGCTGATGGTCCCCTACACGGTGGTCGTGGGCGTCGCCTGGCTGGTCTTCTTCGTGATCTGGTACCTGATCGGCATTCCGATGGGCCCCGGCGCACCGGTCAAGATCTGACCTGCGGCGACCGGAGGCGGTGAGGCGGTGACGTCGTGAGCCATGCCGCGATCTGCCTCGTCGTCCTCGGCCTGGTGGTCGTCCTGTTCGTGTGGAACCGGCTGCCGGTGGAGCTGGTGGCGCTGGGTTCGGCCCTGGCGCTGCTGGCCACCGGCATCCTGACGACCGGCCAGGTGTTCGCCGGGTTCGGCGACCCGGTGGTCGCCTTCGTCGCCGCCCTGTTCGTGGTCAGCACGGCGCTGCAGGCCACCGGGGTCACCGCGTGGGCGGGCCGCGCCCTCGCGTCCGTGGTCGGCGCCGGGACGCGGCGGCTGCTGGTCCTCACCATGACGGCGTGCGGGCTGCTCACCGCGCTGATCACGGTGAACGGCGCGGTCGCCGCGCTGCTGCCGATGACGGTGCTGCTCGCCGTGCGGCTGCGGGTGCCGTCCTCGCGGCTGGCCATGCCGCTGGCCTTCGCCGCCCACGCGGGATCCCTGCTGCTGCTCATCGGCTCGCCGATCAACGTGATCGTCTCCGAGGCGGCGAGCGAGGCCGGGGCGCGGCCCTTCGGCTTCTTCGAGTTCGCGCTCGTGGGCGTGCCGGTGCTGGCCGGCACGATCGCCGTCGCCGTGCTGCTCGGACCGCGGCTCCTGCCGGAGCGGACACCCGACGCGATCCCCGCCGACCTGAGCCGCCACGCCCGCACGCTGATCGACCACTACGCGCTGGCCGAGGGTTCGGCGGCGGCGCAGGTGACGAGCGCCTCCGACGGCGTCGGCGCGCCGCTGGACGCACTCGCCGGCCAGGCCCCACCCGGTGTGCTGGTGGTCGGCGCCATGACCGCCGACGGCCACGACCCGCGCGGCACCGCTCCGTTGGAGGCGGGCGACATCGTCGTGCTGCGCGGCGAGGCGGACGAGGTGGCCGCGTTCGGCCGGGCCCACGGCCTCGAACCGCTGCCGCCGCCTCTGCACGAACACCTGGCCGACGTGCTGGTCAACCGGGACGCCGGGCTGGTCGAGCTGGTTGTCAGCCCCCGCTCGGCCCTGGTCGGCACGACCGCGTTCCCCGGCATGGCCAGCGCGACCGGTGACCTCTCGGTCCTCGCGATCCACCGCGAGGGCGCGGAGGTCGGCCCCGAGCCCACCTCGCTGGCCGCCGGTGACGGTCTGCTGCTGCGGGGCCGCTGGGACGAGTTGGACCGGGCCGCACGCCGGCGCGACGTCCTCGTCGTGGACCGGCCGCACGAGGTGCGCGGCCAGGCCGCGCCGCTGGGGCGGCCCGCCCTGGCCGCCCTCGGGGTCCTGGCGGGCATGGTCGTCCTGCTCGGCACGGGCGCCGCGGCCCCGGCCGTCGCCGCCACCCTGGCCGCGCTGCTGCTGGTGGCCCTGCGGACCGTCACCGTCCCGCAGGCCTACGCCGGGATCTCCTGGACCACCCTCGTCATCGTCGGCGGCATGTTCCCGCTCTCCGTCGCGATGAAGCAGTCCGGGGCCGCCGACGACATCGCCGACCTCGTCGTCTCCGCCGCCTCCGGCAACGGACGGCTGCTGCTGCTCGCGGTCTTCCTGCTGACGGCCGTGCTCGGGCAGTTCATCAGCAACATGGCCACCGCGCTGATCGTGACCCCTGTCGCCGTCAGCGCCGCCCAGGACGCCGGTGTCTCCGTGCTCCCGGTCCTGATGTGCGTGGCCGTGCCCGCTGCCGCGGCGCTGCTCACCCCGGTGGCCACGGCGGCCAACATGATGGTCATGGGTCCCGGCGGCTACCGCTTCGGCGACTACTGGAAGTTCGGCCTGCCGATCATGGGCTGGTACCTGGTCGTCGCCATGAGCGTCGTGCCGCTGGTCTGGCCGTTGTGA
Organism: Streptacidiphilus sp. MAP12-33; assembly: GCF_041261265.1. NCBI lineage: Bacteria > Bacillati > Actinomycetota > Actinomycetes > Kitasatosporales > Streptomycetaceae > Streptacidiphilus > Streptacidiphilus sp. MAP12-33. The sequence continues at coordinate 100,348 of NZ_JBGCCA010000023.1, read as the reverse complement.
CGCGTCGTGCGGCCCGCGTTGCGGGCCGTCCGGACGGCGCCAAGCATGGAGCCATGACGAGCAGGGACGCCGGAGCCGACCCCCCGGACGTGATCAGTGAGGCGCTGGCGGACCTGCGGGACCGCCTCGCCGCCGACGAGGAGGGTGAGGTCGCGCGCTACATCCCGCCGTTGGCGCTGGCGGATCCGGCCGACTTCGGGCTCGCCCTGGTCAGCCGCGAGGGGCACCGCTACCGGGCCGGTCAGTCCGACACCCGGTTCACCATCCAGTCCGTCTCGAAGCCGTTCGTGTTCGCGCTCGCCCTCACCGACCTCGGCCTGGAGGAGACCACCCGCTGGGTGGGTGCGGAGCCGAGCGGCGAGGCCTTCAACGCCATCAGCCTGGAGCCCGGCACCGGCCGCCCCGCCAATCCGATGATCAACGCCGGCGCGATCGCCACCAGCAGCCTGATCGGGGCCGCCGACAACGAGGAGCGCTTCGCCCGGATCCTGGACGTCCTCGGCCGCTTCGCCGGCCGGACGCTGGACGTCGACGAGAGGGTCCACGAGGCCGAGGCGGCCACCGGTGACCGCAACCGCGCCCTGGCCCACCTGCTGCGCGCCTCCGGCAGACTGCGCCTGGACCCGGTTGAGGCGGCGGACGTCTACTTCCGCCAGTGCGCCGTCCTGGTGGACACCGTCGACCTGGCGGTCATGGCCGCGACCCTGGCCGACGGCGGGCGCAACCCGGTCACCGACGAACAGGTGGTGCCGGAGCCCGTCGCCGTGCAGGTGCTCGCGGTCATGGCCACCTGCGGGATGTACGACGCCTCGGGCGACTGGATGCTGCGCGTGGGCCTGCCCGCCAAGAGCGGCGTGTCCGGCGGGCTGCTCGCGGTCAGCCCCGGACGGTTCGGCATCGCCTGCTACAGCCCGCCGCTGGACCCGGTCGGCAACCCCGTGCGGGCGGTGGCCGCCCTGCGGGAGCTGTCCGCGCGGTTCGGGCTCCACCTCCTGCACAACCCGGCTCCGAGCGCGCCCACGATCACCACCGCCCGCCGGGACCCCCGGACGGGTGCGCTCCTGGTGACGGCTCAGGGATCCCTGGACTTCACCGCCGCCGAACGGCTCGTCCACACCCTGCGGCGCTTCGCGTCCACGTTCACGTCCGCGACTGCGACTGCGACTGCGTCCGGGGCCGGGCCCACGGCCGCGAGCGGCGCCGAGTCGATCGTGCTCGACCTGGAGCGCGTCGCGGCCCTGGACAGCACGGCGCTGGCCCTGGTGTCCGCGACCCTGGCCCGGATCGAGGCGGCAGGCCATGTCGTGCGCGTGGTCGGGGACGCCGGCCGGGCCCTCGGCAGGCAGGGCTCCGGGGACGGGCCGTGAGCCAGGCCGCCGCGGCCCGCTACCACGCGGGTGGCGGCTCCCGGAGTCACTCCGCTGGTGGAACCCACGACGACCACCGCGAGTGACGACGTCAAGCTCAGAGCAGCCGGGCGCGGCTCTCGCCGAGCGGCAGCAGTGGCAGGTCGGTGCGGCCGGTGTGCTGTCCGGACCGGGCCCACTCGGTGAGCCCGTGGCGGGCCAGCAGCAGCCGGGGCGACGCGGGTTCAGGCATCGATCGTCTCCCGGCCCCGGCCCCGGCGCGTCGGGCGCTCGGCGGCCCGCCCGGCCCGGCCGCCCCCCACCTCCCACCCGTGTGGATGCGGGAACCGCCCCGCCGGCCGGAGCAGCGCCCGGGGTTCCGACGTGGCCGCCGGCTCTGTCGAGGGCTTCGGCACTTCGGCCTCCTGACGACGATCAACCGTTGCGGCTCCATCCAACGGGGCCGGGGCCCGCCCCCGCAGGAGGCGGGCCGATCGGCGCACCCGTTCGGCCCACACCCCGGCCCCACACCGGCCCTCGCACACCACCGGTGGAGCGGGTGGTCAGAACTGCGAGTGGGTGAACCAGTGGTCGAGCAGGTCCTGGTCGCCGGAGACCTCGAAGGCGTCGGCGGTGCGGTCGTGGCGGCCGTAGAGGAGGAGCAGCAGGTCGGCCGCGGTGGCCGCGTGGACGGTGGCGTCGGCCGGGCCGTCGGTGTCCGGCTCGAGGCCGAAACCGTCGGGGCGGAGGCGGACCAGCCACCGGCTCTCGGGGCAGCTGAAGCGGACGGCCCGGTGCGCGGCACGCAGTTCGGCGGTCCTGGGGGCGAACATGAAGGCGTTCGGCAGGTTGACCAGGAACTCGTCCACGCCGTCCACCGCGAGCGCGGGTTCGATCTCGACGGGCAGGCCCAGGGCGAGCTCGGCGTCCGCCCGGTGCACGACGGTCTCGAACAGCATCCGCCGCACCCAGAAGCGGGCGTGCTGGTCGACGCCCCAGGCCCACATCGGCTCGTCGAGGTCGCCGGCGTCGATCGCGCCGGTGGCCTCGACCAGGCTGTCGGCGAGCCACTGCGGGTAGCCGGCCGTCTCCTCTGGCAGCTTGAGCTCGACGTCGCGGCTGGTCGGGGGCTGCTGGATGCGCCCGCGCAGCAGCACGGCGAACCAGCGCTGGACGCTGCCGGCGTGCCGGACCAGATCGGTCAGCGTCCAGCCGGGGCAGGTCGGGACGGGGGTCGACAGGTCGGCCCCCGTCGCGACGGTGACGAACCGGGCGGTCTCGGCGGCGACGGCCGACCGGTGGTCAACAGTGCTCATGAACGTCCTTCGGTGAGTGGGGCGGAGTCCCGGGATGGCTTCAGGAGATCGGCTTGTCCGCGCAGCCGGGCCACCACGGTGGCCGGCTCGGTGGCGAGCGCGTCGACCATGGCCCGGGCGACGGCGGCCGAGGACGCCGGGTTCTGCCCGGTGTACAGGCTGCGATCGGCGACGACGTGCGGGGTGAAGGGGGCGGCCGCCACGAAGTCCGCGCCGAGCTCGACCAGCCGGTCCTGCAACAGCCAGGCGGCCCTGTCGGCGAGACCGGCGGCCTGCTCCTCGGCGTTGCTGAAGCCCGTCATCCGGTAGCCGGCGAACGGCCGGCTCCCGTCCGCCCTTCGGGCGGCGAGCAGCGCGGCGGGCGCGTGGCAGACCACACCGAGCGGGGTTCCGGTGTCCAGGGCGCGGGTGAGCAGGCGGCCGGAGGTCTCGTCGACGGCCAGATCCTCCATCGGGCCGTGCCCGCCGGGGTAGAAGACCAGGTCGTAGGCGTCCGGGTCGACGTCCTCCAGGTGGGCGGGGTGGTCCAGTGCGGCTCGGATGCCGTCGAGGTAGCCGGCGTGGCGCCGGTCGCCGTCGGCGGCGGCGCTCAGGCTGGCCGGGTCGACCGGGGCGGGGACGCCGCCCGGCGTGGCGATGGTGATCGCGTAGCCGGCCGCCCGGAAGACGCGGTGCGGCTCGGCGAGCTCCTCCGCCCAGTAGCCGGTGGGGTGCTCGGTGCCGTCCGCCAGGGTCCAGTGGGCGGCGCCGGTGACGACGAAGAGGGCGGAAGGCATGGCAGAGCTCCAGCGAGGGGGTCAGTGAAGAGCATACATGGTTGACATCTTCAAGGAATTGCCACGGTAGGTCGGGATGGTTGGCAATATCAACCATGTGCCGACCTGCTGGCACGGGCTCGGATTGTTCGGATTGTGGCGTGGTCAGCGCGGGTCGGTGACCTGGCCGAGGAAGAGGACGTCGCCGGTGTCCACGTCCCGGATCAGGAAGACGAACGGCCGGTCGAACCGGATCTCGTGAGGCGGAAGCATCTCGGCCGACGCCGCGATGCCGATCCCGGTCGCGGCGGCGGCCGTGGTGCCCTGCTCGTCCACGTCCACCCTGGTGCGCTGGATCACCGTGCTGACGTGGAGTCCGGTTCCGTCGGAGGGGATCCCGCTCAGGTCGGCCGCCGGACTGAACATGGTGCGCACGCCGAGCGCCTGAAGTGTCGCCGACAGCTCCTGGCCGTAGGAGAAATGGAACTTCGGCAGATGCACGACGGCCGATGCGCCGCCGACCGAGGCGAGAGCCGCCGTCAGCTGCGCGCCGGTGGGCAGTTGGAGGCCCGGGCTCGTCGGCAGCAACAGCTCCATCGCCAGATGGCCTCCCCGGTAGGGGAGTTCCGCCGTCTGCCAGTCGGCCGTGACGCCGGTTCGGACGGGGCCCGTCCCGGTCATCGTGGCGACCTGCGCCGTGCGGCCGTCCGCGAGGTGGAACGGTGCCGGCGCGGTCTTCCCCGGGTCGAAGCTCCGGGCCCAGTCGGCGTGGAGATAGAGCGCGTCGGTCAGCGCGAGCCTTGTCGACGGGTCCAGGCTGCCCTGCTGGAAGAGGGTCGGAATCAATCCGTGCGTCTCGCGCGAGACCTGTGCGTTGATCGCCGCGATCGCCCCTGCGGTGTCCTTCTCGAAGTCCACCGTGTGCACGCCCGTGTCGAAGGCGGCGGCGAGGGTGCGCAGGTAGGGGGTACGCAGCGGCAGGCCGTTCTGGACCCACAGGTCGTCCGCGTAGCCGAGGTCGTTGTGGTCGCCGGCGGCCTGTGCCAGCTCCGCTCGGCGCAGTGCGCCGAGGGCGGCGGCGTAGGCGTCGCCGGTCAGCCGGGTGCCCAGCAGGGCGCGGATCTCGTCGGCGGTCGCCCCCTTGGCGCCGGGCAGCAGCAGGGCGAGCGCTCCCTCCAGGCTCGCGGGCGAGACGGCGATGTCCCCCTTGCCGCCCAGCCGGCCCAGCAGCGCCAGGCCCAGCTCCGCACTCGCGTTCGCCGCCGACCGCGTGTCGGCGGCCGGTGCGGCCGCCACCGGCGCGGTGACCCGCACCAGCCCGTTCGCCGCGGGCGCGGGGCCGCCACCCGCACACGCCGTCGTCAGGAGCAGCCCGGCGACTGCCGTCAGCCCCAGCGCGCTCATCCGCTTCGTCATCGTCATGGACCTGGGACGCGGCGTCCCCGGTCCGGGTTCCCCGCGGTGGCCGACGGATTCCGGGCCCTCGGCCGGAGCGGTCGCCGTCCGAGTGCGAGCCGGGCCCGCCCAATCCGTCGACCGATCAGGTCTCCGGCTTCGTGGTCAGCTTCTCCTCCAGGAAGGCGAGGACCCGCTCCACGCCCTCGGGCTGCGGATGCTCGGTCAGGGTCGAGTGCTTGCGGCCGGGGAACTCCACGGCGACGAAGCCGTCGCCCAGTTCGCGGCGCAGGGTGTCGAAACGGGTGCCGACCGCGGGGTCGCGGTCGTAGCGCAGGCCCAGGACCTGGCATCCGGCGGCGACCTTGGCCTTCACCGAGGCCAGGTCGGCCGGACCGAGACCGAGGTCGGCCGCGCGTGCGCGCCCCAGCGGAGCGGGCGACGCGGGCTGGGCCAGCACGGGCGCCGCGATCGGCGCGTCCGCGAGCATCGCCAGCGCGAAGCCGCCGGTGAAGCACATGCCCAGCGCCCCCACGCCGGGGCCGCCGAGCTCGTCGTGCAGGCGCCGTGCCAGAGACCTCAGCCATGGCGCGCATCCGGTCGTCCGCCCCAGCGCGAACAGGCTGAACTCCTGGCTGACGCAGATGCGCGCGATGCTGCGCAGCGCCTCGCCGGCACTGGCCGGGCCCTCCGGGCGCCCGAAGAGCGAGGGCAGCACCACGGTGAACCCGCGGGCGACCACCTGCTCGGCGAACCCGATCACCCCGGGGGTGATGCCGGGGATCTCGTGGATGACGATCACCCCGGGCCCGCTGCCCTTGCGGTACGTCGGATACGTGAGGCCGTCGGCCGTGTGACTGCCCGCGGTCCAAGAGTCAAGCAAGCCCATGGTCTTGACGATACGCCCGCTGAGCCTCCGGCTCCACGGCCCGTCTCCGGCCGATGGCTCCGCTCCGCCCACACCTCGACACCCACACCTCGACAGCTACACCTCGACGTTCGAGCCCATGATGACGGTGCGGTCCTGCGGGAGCTGGAAGTACGGGGCGGCGGCCGAGGTGATGTGCGAGGTCGCGATGAAGAGGCGCTTCTGCCACTTCGGTAGCGTCCGCTCGGGGCCGGGCGTCAGCTCGATCTTGGAGAGGAAGTAGGTGCAGGTGTCCACGTCGATGCGCCCCTCGGTCTGTTCCGCGCTGAGGAGGGCGAGCGCGGCCGGGACGTTGGGCGTCTCGATGTAGCCGAACCTCGCGGTGACCTGGATGATCCCGTCCGTGCCGCTGCCGAGGCTGTCCACGACGATGCGGTCCTCCGGGCGGATCCGGGGGATCGGCTCGGTCCGGATCGCCACCACCGCGAGGTGTTCGTGGCGCACGTGGTTGTGCTCCACATTGGCCCGCAGCGCCAGCGGCACGGTCGTGGACGAGCGGTTGAGGAAGATCGCGGTACCCGGCACCAGCCGCACCTGCCGGTCGGTCTCCAGGTCGTCGACGAAGTCCCGCAGCGGGCCCTCCAGGTGCTCGCGGTTCTCCGTGACGATGTCGCGGCCCCGGCGCCAGGTGGTCATGATCGCGAAGGCGATCAGGCCGATCAGCAGCGGCAGCCAGGCGCCGTGAGTGACCTTGGTCAGGTTGGCGGCCAGGAACATCAGGTCGCCCGAGAGCAGGACGATCCCGCCGACGAGGATCCACCGCAGCCGGACCTTCCACCGTTGCCGGGCGACGTACAGGAAGAGCACGGTGGAGATGGTGATCGTCCCGGTCACCGCCATGCCGTAGGCGTAGGTGAGCCGCGCCGAGGAGCGGAAGGCGAAGATCAGCCCGAGCACCGACACCATCAGCAGCCAGTTGATCCACGGGACGTAGATCTGCCCGATCGTCTTCTCGGACGTGTGGGCGATCCGCAGGCGCGGCAGGTAGCCGAGCTGGGCCGCCTGGGAGGCGACGGAGAAGGCGCCGGAGATGACCGACTGAGAGGCGATGACGGTCGCCACAGTGGCCAGTACGACGAGCCCCACCCGCGCCCAGCCCGGCGCCAGCAGGAAGAACGGGCCGCTGATGGTGGTCGGGTCCTTGAGGATGAGCGCGGCCTGGCCGAAGTAGCTCAGCGTCAGGGCCGGCAGCACCAGGAGGGTCCAGGACCGGCTGATCGAGCGGCGGCCGAAGTGGCCCATGTCCGCGTAGAGGGCCTCCGCGCCCGTGAAGGCGAGGACGACGCCCGCGAGTGCGAAGAAGGCGATGTTGAAGTGGTGGAACACGAAGCCGAGCGCGTACGTGGGCGACAGGGCGCGCAGGATGGCCGGCTCGTCCGTGATGCCGGAGATGCCGAGCGCGCCGATGGCGACGAACCAGATGATCATGACCGGCCCGAACAGCTTCCCCACGGCCTCGGTCCCGCGCTTCTGCGACAGGAAGAGCAGCACCGCGATGACCGTCGTGATCGGGATGACGAGGTCGTGCAGGCCCGGATCGACGATCTTGAGACCCTCGACGGCGGACAGCATGGACATGGCCGGGGTGATCATGCTGTCGCCGAGGAACAGGGCAGCCCCGAACACGCCGAGCGCCGAGAGCCACACCGCGGTGCGCCTGCCCCGACGGGAGATCTTCTGCTGCAGCAGCGTGATCAGGGCCATGATGCCGCCCTCGCCGTCGTTGTCCGCACGCATCGCGAGCGAGACGTACGTGACGGAGACGACCATGACGACGGACCAGAAGACCAGGGAGACGATGCCGTAGACGTTCTCGGTGTTCAGCGGCACCGGATGCGGGTCGCCGGGGTTGAACAGCGTCGCCATCGTGTAGATGGGGCTCGTGCCGATGTCGCCGAAGACGACGCCCAGGGCGCCGACCATCAGCCCGAGGCGCACAGGGTCGCGGCGCACACCCGTGTCGGCTGTCATCGGCGCACGCTCCGCTCTCTGTGCTGCGCTCCCCGGGCCCGGAGAACGGATGGTGACGGCTGCGTCCATACAACCAGCACGGTGGGTGGCTGTCGCGGCGGAGATCCGCGCACAGGGCCGATCGGCTCACAGAGGGGTGAGGACGTCCTGGTGTGCTCCGTCGAGCACGAAGCCGTTGTCCCACCGCACCCGGACCGTCACCCGGGCTCCCTGTTCCCGGTGCGCGGCCCACTCGGGTTCCAGTGCGGCGATCTCCGTCTCCAGCCGCGCGAGGCTCGCCGCCGGCATGGTGTGGCCGTACTGCTCGAAGAGCGCCTTGAGTCGCTGGTACTCGCGAACCCCCTCGCTCTCCGGGAGTTCTCCGTCCACCCGCTCGACGGTGCCCTCGAGCCCGGCGCCCAGCGAGAGGTACCCGACGACGGCTCCGGGATCACCCGCGACCGCCTCACCGATGCCGAGATCCTCCGTCAGCCTGACGCGTCGGCCTTCCTCCAGGGACATCCGTTCTCTTCCTCTCCGTCACCCGGCGCCACCTGGCGCAGCCGGCTTGCCGACCTCGGACATTATCCGCCGCGCGGGTCGACAGCGCCGTTGTGCAGTCATTGTGACGGCCGTCAAAATACCAATAGAGTTGTGTCCTGGCCGTCCTGGCCGTCCTGGCCGCCCGGGCACGGCACCCGCACGGCCCGACTCCCCCCTTGACGACGTGATGAGAGGCGCTGAGCCATGTCCTTCGAAGCACAGACGACCCCCGGCCCGCCCGTGCGGCCCCTGACCGGCGACGACACCGGGGACCACGTCCCGGTGGCACCCCGCAGGGCCGCGGTGATCGCGGGTGTCGCCCTCCTGGCCGCTGGGGCCTCGGTCGGGCTCGCCCTGACGTGGGAGCCGCACGGCTTCGTGCAGTCGATGGACGGCTCCTGGGCGTCGTCGATGACGGGCCGACAGGGCGGCCTGCTCACCCTCGTGGCGGTGATGGTCGAGGGCGGGTTCGGCGGCCCCGCGGGGCTGGTGGCCTGGGGTGTGCTGGTGGGCTGGCTCCTCGCCCTCGGGCGGCGGTGGTCCGCGCTGTGCGCCGTCAGTGGCGCCGTGGCGAGCAACATCGTGCTGCTGCCGATCAAGACGATCGTCGGCAGGGCCCGACCCGACGAGCCGCTGGTCCTGGTGAGCGGGGCGTCCTTCCCCTCCGCCCACGCGTGCAGCGCGGCCGCACTGACCGTGCTGGTGGGCCTGCTGGTCTTCAGTGGCCGAGGGCGCCGCCTCTGGTGGCCGGTCGGTGGCCTCGCCACGGTCCTCGACATGTGGAGCGCCACCTGGTTGCAGGCGAACTGGCTGAGCGACGTGGTGGCCGGTGCGTGCTTCGGCGCGGGTGCGGCGCTGCTGCTGTGGCGGGCCTTCGCCCGGCCGCTGCTGCGGGAGGGGCCGGCGCAGGCGTAGGAAGGGCCGAGGCCCGGGACCTGACGGAGTGTCCGGTCCCGGGCCTGGTGCGGTCCTGGCTCAGCGTGCGGTGGACACGCCGAGGTGGTCGGCCAGGAAGTCGACGCTGCGCCGGACCAGCGCGGGGATGTCCGCGGCGCCGAGGAAGATATGGTCGGCGCCCTCCACGGGGACGAGCTCCACCGGTGAGCCGGACGCGCGCAGGCGGTCGGCCAGGGCGACGCTCTGCTCGAACGGCACGAGGCCGTCCGCCGTGCCGTGGATCAGCAGGAACGGGGGGTTGTCGCCGTCGGCCGTGTAGGAGACCGGGCTGGCGGCCAGGGCCAGGATCGGCTGCTCCTGCGGCGCGGCGCCCAGAAGGGCGGTGTACGGGTCCAGCGAGCCGCCCGCCGGGCCGGCGGCCGCGAGCTGCGCGGGGAACGCCCGGGCGGCCGCGGCGATGTCCGAGACCCCGTACCAGTCGACGACCGCGCACACCGAGGTGTCCTCGCCCGTCACGCCCTCCTCGCCCTCGTGGGGCCCCGTGCCCGACGGCCGGCCGGTGAGCCCGGCCAGCGCCGCCAGATGGCCGCCCGCCGACTCGCCCCACACGGCCACCCGGTCGCCGTCGACGCCGAACGTCCCGGCGTGGTGCCGCACGTAGCGGAGGGCGGCCTTGATGTCGTGGAGCTGGGCCGGGAACGGCGCCTCCAGGCTGTGCCGGTAGTCCACGGTGACCACGGCCAGGCCGGCGGCGAGGGCGGAGCCGAAGAGCAGTTCGGCCGGGACCGTCGGCGGCGGGTAGCGCCGGTCCCCGTCCATCCAGCCGCCGCCGTGGATCCACACCACCACGGGAACCGGACCCTCGTCCGCGGCGGTGGCCGGGACGAGGACGTCGAGCAGCCGCGGCCGGTAGCCGAAGGTCGTCGCGTAGGTGACGCCCTCGAACCGGCGGGTGCCGTCGGCGTCGACCCGCGGCGGGGGCGGCGGCAGGTAGCGCGGCGGGGGCCAGCTCATGTCGATCGGGGGCGCGTCCGGCTGGGTCATGGGAGCTCCAGGCTTGAGTCGATCTCCTTCGGGTGTTACGAAAGATAACACGTGTAACCAGCGCAGGGCAGGGCCCGGGCGGTCTGCCATCTCAAAATATGTCGTTCTCTTGACTGTCGTCACGATGGCGCAATACTTGCCGTACTCCCCGCCGACCCGAACGAGGTGCTACCATGGAGCTCTCCCCGTCCGCCCATGTGGATCCGTTCTGCCGCGACCGCCTCCCACCCTTCGAGCAGTGGCCCGAACTGCTCTTCGACCTGCCCGAGTTGGCCTATCCCGACCGCCTGAACTGCGCCCGTGCGCTGCTCGACGACACGATCGCGAGGCTCGGCCCCGACCGGCGCTGCCTGGTCACCCCCACCGAGCAGTGGTCCTACGGTGAACTGCGGCTCCGGGCCAACCGCGTGGCCCAGGTGCTCACCGAGGACCTCGGGCTCGTGCCCGGCAACCGGGTCCTGCTACGAGGTCCCAACACGCCCTGGCTGGTCGCCTGTTGGCTCGGGGTGCTGAAAGCCGGGGGAGTGGTGGTCACGACCATGCCGCTGCTCCGGGCCGGGGAGCTGACGGCGGTCTGCGAGATCGCGAGGCCCTCGGTCGCACTCTGCGACCACCGGTTCCTCGCCGAGCCGACCGCGGCGCGGCTGCCCGGGCTCACGGTTCTCGCCTACGGCGGGGACGACGAGGGCGATCTGACGGCACGCTGCCTGGACAAGGACGGCCACTTCGAGGGGGTCCCCACGGCCGCCGACGACGTCGCGCTGATCGCCTTCACGTCCGGCACCACGGGCCGGCCCAAGGCGACCCTGCACTTCCACCGCGACGTGCTGGCCAACGCCGACACCTTCTCCCGGCACGTCCTCGCGCCGGAGCCCGACGACCTGTTCACCGGGACACCCCCGCTCGCCTTCACCTTCGGACTCGGCGGCCTGGTCGTCTTCCCGCTGCGCGTCGGCGCAGCCAGCCTGCTGCTGGAGCAGGCCACCCCGGCGGAGCTCGCCCGGCAGGTGAGCGAGCAGCAGGCCACCGTGCTCTTCACCGCCCCCACCGCCTACCGGGCGATTCTCGCGGGCGGACTCGCCGACCACCTCGCCGGGCTGCGACGCTGCGTGTCGGCGGGGGAGTCGCTGCCGGAGGCGCTGTGGCGGGAGTTCCACGCCGCCACCGGGCACCGGCTCATCGACGGGATCGGCGCCACCGAGATGCTGCACGTCTTCATCTCCGCCGCGGACGACGACATCAGACCCGGCGCCACCGGCAGACCGGTGCCCGGCTACCGGGCCGCGGTCGTGGACCGCGACGGGAACCCGGTACCGGACGGACGGCCCGGCCTGCTGGCGGTCAAGGGCCCGACCGGCTGCCGCTACCTGGACGACGGGCGGCAGACGGAGTACGTCCGCAACGGCTGGAACATCACCGGCGACAGCTATGTCCGGGACCAGGACGGCTACTTCTGGTTCCAGGCCCGGAGCGACGACATGATCGTCTCCTCCGGCTACAACATCGCCGCGCCCGAGGTCGAGCACGCCCTGGCCGAGCACCCCGACGTGGCCGACTGCGCGGTCACCGGCGCGCCCGACCCGCGTCGCGGTGCCGTCGTCAAGGCGTACGTGGTCCTGCGCGAGGGCGTGCCGGCCGGACCCGCGACGGCCCGGGCCCTCCAGGACTTCGTCAAGCAGGCCATCGCCCCCTACAAGTACCCGCGCGCGGTGGAGTTCGCGGCCGGACTCCCGCGCAACTCCAGCGGCAAGATCGACCGGGCCCGGCTGCGGCTGATGGCGGCGCAGGAGCCGGCCGACCCGGCCCGGCGCGCCGCCGCCGGCCTGCCGGCCGGCGTGGTGGTCGAGCGCCGGGTCGAGTGGCACGACACGGACGCGGCCGGGCACTACCACTTCTCCTCGATCCAGCGGTGGGCCGAGGCGGCGGAGGCGGTGCTGCTGCGCAGGCTCGGTCTGGCGCAGCTCTTCGGCAGCATCCCCCGCGTGCACTTCGAGGCCGACTACCGCGAGCGCCTGTGGTTCGGCGACCTCGTCCGGGTCGAGTTCCGCGTCGTGCGGGTGGGTGCCTCGTCCCTGCACTACACCTTCGACGTGCACGGACCGCGCGGCCTGTCGGCCTCGGGCGCGATGTCGGTCGTGCACTCCGCCGCCACCGCTCGCGGCACCGAACGCTGGCCCGACCACGTCCGCAGGGCCCTGGCGGAGGCCGGGCCGCAGACGCCCGAGTCCTACGCCTGAGCCGTGCGCCTGAGCGGCCCCGGCCACGAGCGCCTCGTCCCGCCGCCGACGCCCGGAGGCGCCGTCGCTGCGGCGCCGACCGCTCGACCGACCCACCCGCCAGCTCCGCATCGACCAGCACTGCATCGACCAGCACTGCATCGACCAGCACCTCATCGACCACACCCGGCGCCGGACGCCAGGGAGGACCCCATGCGCATCGCAGTCATCGGAGGCGGACCCGGAGGGCTCTACACCGCCGCCCTCGCCAAACAGCTCTCCCCGGACCGGGAGGTCGTCGTCTGGGAGCGCAACGCCCGCGACGCCGCCTACGGCTTCGGCGTGGTCTTCTCCGACGAGACCCTCAGCGGCATCGCCCAGGCCGACCCGACCGTGTTCGCCGCCATGGAAGCGGAGTTCGCCCGCTGGAGCGACATCGACATCCGCTACGCCGGCGAGGTCCGCACCTCCGGCGGGCACGGCTTCGCCGCCCTGGACCGCAACCGGCTGCGGGAGATCCTGCAACAGCGCTGCGCCGAACTCGGCGTGGAGGTGCGCTACGGCACCCCGGCCCCGCACGTGGAGGCGCTGTCCGGGCAGTACGACCTGGTGGTGGCCGCCGACGGGGTCCGCTCCGAGACCCGTGCCGCCTACACCGAGGACTTCGGCGCCCACCTGGACGAGCGCACCTGCCGCTACATGTGGCTGGCCACCGACCGCGCCTTCGAGGCGTTCACCTTCATCGTCGAGGAGTTCGACTTCGGCGTCCTCCAGGTCCACGCGTACCCGTTCGACGAGCACCGCTCCACGTTCATCGTGGAGATGGAGGAGGACGCCTGGCGTCGCGCCGGTTTCGCGGCGCTCGCCGACCGGGAGTTCGCCCGGGGCGAGAGCGACGAGGCGAGCGTGCGTCGTTGCGAGGAACTGCTCGCCGACCACCTCGACGGCCGCCGGCTGATCCCCAACGCCTCGAAGTGGATCACCTTCTCGACCGTGCGCACCGCCTCCTGGAGCCGGGGCAACGTGGTGCTGCTGGGCGACGCCGCCCACACCGCCCACTTCTCCATCGGCTCGGGCACCAAGCTCGCCATGGAGGACGCGCTGGCCCTCGTCGCCAGCCTGCACGAACAGCCCACCGTGCCCGAGGCGCTGGCCGCCTACGAGGCCGAACGCCGCCCCGCCGTCGAGTCGGTCCAGCGCGCCGCCCAGGCGAGCCTCGAGTGGTTCGAGAGCATCGGCCGCCGCACCGGGCAGGACCCGGACCAGTTCGCCTTCAACCTGCTCACCCGCAGCCGCCGCGTCACCTACGGGAACCTGCGCGCCCGCGACGTCGGCTTCGTCGACGCCGTCGACGCGGCGGTCGGTGACGGCTCCGGAGCCCCGCCGATGTTCCAGCCGCTGCGGCTGGCCGGGCTGCGCCTGCGCAACCGCGTCGTGGTCCCGCCGCTGGCGACCTTCACCGCCTCCGGCGGCGTTCCCGACTCCTTCGAGCAGGCCCAGCTGACCGCCCAGGCCCTCGGTGGCGCGGGCCTGGTCTTCGCGGGCATGACGGCGGTCAGTCCCGAGGGGCGCGCGAGCGCCGCCTGCCCGGGACTGTGGAACGACGAGCAGGAGGCCGCCTGGAGCGCGGTCGTCCGGGCCGTGCGCGAGGTCGCGGACACGCCGCTGGGGATCCAGCTCACCCACGCCGGGCGACGTGGTTCCACCGCGGTGCCCGGACCGGACGGGGTCGGCCGGCCACTGGCCGGGGAGGACGGCTGGCCGACCCTCGCCGCCTCGCCACTGGCATGGGACGCGGGCCACCCCGCTCCCCGCGAGGCCACACCGGGCGACATCGCGGCCGTCGTCCGGGACTTCGCCGAGGCGGCCCGGCGCGCCGACCGCGCCGGCTTCGACGCCCTGGAGCTCCAGTTCGGCCACGGCCACCTCGCCTCCGGCTTCCTCTCGCCGCTCACCAACCGGCGGACCGACCGGTACGGCGGCTGCCTGGAGAACCGGCTGCGCCTCCCGCGTGAGGTCCTCGCGGCGGTGCGCGCCGTCTGGCCGGTGGCGAAGCCGCTGGTGGTGCGGATCTCCGCCACCGACTGGGCCGCGAACGGCACCAGCGAGGCCGAGGCCGTCGCGATCAGCCGGGCACTCGCCGACGCCGGCGCGGACGCGATCGACGTGTCCACCGGGGAGGTGGTCGCGCACCAGCGGCCCGCGTACGGACGCACCTACCAGACGCCCTACGCGGACCTGATCCGCAACGCCACCGGGGTGCCGACCATCGCCGTCGGCGCCGTGTCCAGCTACGACGACGTCAACTCGATCCTGCTGGCCGGGCGCGCGGACCTGGTCGCCGTCGGCCGCGGCCACCTGTACGACCCGCAGTGGACCCTGCACGCCGCGGTCGACCAGGGCTACACCGGCCCCGGTGCCCGCTGGCCCGAACCCTGGCAGGCCGGCAGCCGCAAGCCCCCGGGTCCGCGCGCGGACCGCGTGCCGCCGCGCCTGCACCTGCTGCGCGAGGCCGCCGCACCCGTCCACCGCCGCTGGCGGCCCCCGGCCCCGCACCGGCCGGCCGCCGTCACCGCGTCCTGCTGACCACCGGAGGAACGATGGAGAACCTGCCCCGCTTCACCGCCGCCGCCGTCCAGGCCTCGCCCGTCTACCTGGACCCGGACGCCACCGTCGACAAGGCCGTCTCGCTGATCCACGAGGCGGCGGGGAACGGCGCGCGGCTCGTGGTCCTCCCCGAGGTGTTCGTCCCCGGCTACCCCTACTGGAACTGGACGATGAACCCGGTCCAGGGCTCGCCCTGGTTCGAGCGTCTTTGGCGGGCCTCGATCGAGGTGCCCGGCCCGCAGGTGGACGCACTGCGCAGCGCCGCCCGGCAGGCCGGGGCCGTCGTGGTCATCGGCGTCAACGAGCGTGCGCCGCACAGCCTCGGCGTCCTGTACAACACCCTGCTCACCATCGACGCCGACGGCGAACTGCTCGGCGTGCACCGCAAGCTGGTGCCCACCTGGGCGGAGAAGCTCACCTGGACCGGCGGTGACGGCAGCTCACTGCGGGTGCACCGCACCGCCGTCGGTCCGCTGGGATCCCTCGCCTGCGGCGAGAACACCAACACCCTGGCCCGCTTCGCGCTGCTGGCCCAGGGCGAACTGGTGCACACCGCCGGCTACATCGCGCTGCCGGTGGCGCCCGAGGACTACGACATGGCCGACGCCATCGCGGTGCGCACCGCCGCCCACAGCTTCGAGGGCAAGGTCTTCTCGGTCGTCGCCTGCTCCACCCTCTCCCCGGAGATCGTGGACCTGATCGCCGGCGAGGACGACGGCGTCCGCGCCATGCTCGCGCGCAAACGCAGCGCGCTGTCCGGGATCTTCGGTCCGGACGGCCGTCCGGTCACCGAACCGCTCGTCGACGACGAGGGCATCGTCTACGGCGAGATCGACCTCGGCCGCTGCATCCAGCCCAAGCAGATGCACGACATCGTCGGCCACTACAACCGGTTCGACGTCTTCCAGCTGCACGTCGACAACCGTCCCCGGAGTCCGCTCGCCTTCGCCGTCGATCCGGCCACGACGCGCCCGGACCCGTTCGGCACCGACCGCACCGCCTCGAAGGAGGAAGCATGAACGCGTACGACGACGACCGGATCGGCCGGGCCCGCGTCACCGACAGTCCCGAACTGCTGGCGTACTACGACGAGTTGGCCGAGCTCGACGCGGGCGCGCTGTGGACGGTCGCCAACGGGATCGAGCCCTGGTACCCGCAGCCCAGCTCGGTTCCGGTGCTGTGGCGCTACCAGGAGCTGCGCCCGCTCGTCGCCAAGGCCCTCGCCATGGTCAAGGCCGAGGACGCCGGGCGGCGCGTGGTGATGCTGGTCAACCCCGGCCGCAGGGAGCACAGCGCCGTCGTCGGCCTGCTCTACACCGGCCTGCAGATCATGGGCCCTGGGGAGTCCATGAGCGCGCACCGGCACGCCGCCTCGGCCCTGCGCTTCGTCCACGAGGGCACCGGCGCGTGGACGATCGTCGACGGCCAGAAGCTGAAGGTCGGCCCGGGCGACTTCGCGATCACCCCCAACGGCACCTGGCACGAGCACGGCAACGAGTCGCAGGACGCCCCCGTCATCTGGCAGGACGGCCTCGACATCCCGCTGACCAACACCCTCGACGCCAACTTCTACGAGATCCACCCCGAGCTGCACCAGCGGCCCGGACCGGTGGTCAACTCCTCCGTGCTCAGCCACGGCGCCAACCTGCTGCCCTACGGCCTGGCGAAGTGGACCCGCCCCTACTCGCCCGTCTTCGGCTACCCGTGGGAGCCCAGCTACCAGGCCCTGCGCAACCTGGCCCAGGCCACCGAGGGGTCCCCGTACGACGGCGTGATCATGGAGTACACCAACCCGCTGACCGGCGGCTCGGTGATGCCCACCATGGGTGCCCACCTCCAGCTGCTCCGGCCCGGACAGGCCACCAAGGCGCACCGCCACACCGGCTCCGTCGTCTACACCGCCGCCAAGGGCCGGGGCGTCTCGGTGATCGCCGGTCAGCGCTTCGCGTGGCAGCGGGGCGACATCTTCTGCGTCCCCTCCTGGGCCTGGCACGAGCACGCGAACCTCGACCAGTCCGAGGACGCCGTCCTCTTCTCCTTCAACGACTTCCCCGTGATGCGCTCCCTCGGCCTCCTGCGCGAGGAGGCCTGTCCCGAGCAGGACGGTCACCAGCCCGTACCCGCCTGACCCGCCTGACCCGCCTGCCCGCCGAACACCCGCACCGCCCCAACGCCCCAACGCCGCACCGCCCCACCGTAAGGAGACGACCATGCGACTGGTCACCTACACCCTCGGCGCCGACCCTTGCGCGCGCCGCCGCCTCGGCGTCCAGGCCGAGGACCGCGTCCTGGACCTGACCGCTCTCGCGGCGGCCGACGGTGCCGAGCTGCCCGCCGACCTGCTGGGGTTGGTCCAGGCCGGGGGCCCCGCTCTGGAGACGGTTCGCCGGCTGCTGGCGGACCGCCTCGACTCGGGCGTGGGCCTCGGCCCCGACGCGCACGCGCTCGCCGACGTGACGCTGCACGCCCCGCTGCGGCCAGGCAAGATCATCGGAGTCGGCCTCAACTACGTGGAGCACGTGGCCGAGTCGCACCGCACCCTCGACACCGGGCGGGACCGCCCCGACCGGCCGGTGCTCTTCTCCAAGCCCGCCACCGCCGTCACCGGCCCCGGACAGCCGATCCTCCACGACGCCGGGCTGACCGAGCAGCTCGACTGGGAGTGCGAACTCGCTGTCGTGGTCGGCCGCCGCGCCCGCCGGGTCAGCGAGGACGAGGCCATGGACCACGTCTTCGGCTACAGCATCGTCAACGACATCAGCGCCCGCGACCAGCGCCGCTCGGGGCAGTGGTTCTTCTCCAAGGGCCAGGACTCCTACGCCCCCTTCGGCCCCGCCGTCGTCACCGCCGACGAGATCGAGGACCCGCACGACCTGGACCTGCGGCTGAGCGTCAACGGCGAGGTCAAGCAGGACTCCAACACCCGCCACATGCTGTTCCGGATCCCCCGCCTGATCGCCGACATCTCCTCCGGCGTCACCCTCGAGCCCGGCGACGTGATCGCCACCGGCTCGCCCTCCGGGGTGGGCGCCGGCTTCGTGCCGCCGCAGTTCCTGCGGCCCGGTGACCGGGTCGAGGCCACCATCGCCCGCATCGGCACCCTCGCCAACCCGGTCGTCGACGCCCGCTGACGTTCCGTCGAGCCCCGGCTGAGCCCCTGCTGACCCTGTGGCCCCGTGACCCCGTGACCCCGTGACCCCGTGACCCCGTGGGGCCGGATCCCGCCCTGACCCGGCCCCACGGCCCACAGCCGCCCACCACCCTGTCCAAGTCCAAGGAGAGCCCGAACGTGGCCCCACGCACCTACCGAATCGGCCAGATCGTCCCCAGCTCCAACGTCACCATGGAGACCGAGGTCCCGGCCATCCTGCGCGCCCGCGAGAGCATCGCGCCCGAACGCTTCACCTTCCACTCCAGCCGGATGCGGATGACCCACGTCACCGCCGAACAGCTCAAGGCCATGGACGCCGACTCCGACCGCTGCGCCGTCGAGCTCTCCGACGCCCACGTCGACGTGCTCGGCTACGCCTGCCTGGTCGCCATCATGAGCATGGGAGTGGGCTACCACCGGGCCGCGCAGGAGCGCCTGCACCTGCGCACCGCCGAGAACGACGCCCCGGCGCCCGTCGTCACCAGCGCCGGTGCGCTCGTCGACGGGCTCCACACGCTCGGGGCCAAGAAGGTCGTGCTGGTCGCTCCCTACATGCGGCCGCTGACCCGCACCGTGGTCGACTACCTCACCCACGAGGGCGTCGAGGTCCTGGACCACACCTCCCTGGAGATCCCCGGCAACCTCGACGTGGCCGCCCACGACCCGTCCGCCCTGCCCGGCATCGCCCGTCGTCTCGCCCACACCGAGGCCGACGCCGTCGTGCTCTCGGCCTGTGTGCAGATGCCCTCGCTGTCGGCGATCGACGACGCGGAGCAGCTGCTCGGCAAGCCCGTGGTCTCCGCCGCCGTCTGCACCGCGCACCAGATGCTGCGCCGGCTCGCTCTGCCCGCGGTGGCTCCCGGCGCCGGACACCTGCTCTCCGGCGCCTTCGCGGAGGCGCCGCTGCGTCAGCCCTGACCAGCCGCGCCGCCGCCCAGGCCCGGGCCGCCGGGTATGATCACGGGCGGGCGCGCAGGGAGGTAGGGCGAGGATGGCGGAGACCGCGACCCGGCCGAGTTCCATGATCCAGACGATCTACGGGGACTTCGTCCGGCGCCTCGGAGGCTGGATCTCCATCGCCGACCTCATCGCGCTGATGGCCCAGCTCGACGTGGACAGCTCCTCCGTGCGCTCGGCGACCTCGCGCCTGAAGAAGGCCGGCACGCTGGTCCAGGAACGCGGCAAGGGCATCGGCATCGGCTACCGCCTCGCCCCGGCCATGGAACCGATCTTCGACGAGGGCGACCGGCGCATCTTCGACAGCCTGGAACCGGCGGCGCTGGCCGACGGCTGGGTCGTCGCTGTCTTCTCCGTGCCCGAGTCCGAGCGTGCCCAGCGTCACCAGCTGCGCGCCCGGCTGACCTGGCTCGGCTTCGGCAACGCCGCCCCCGGCGTCTGGCTGGCCCCGGCCCGGCTGCTGCCGGACGCGCGCAGCACGCTGGAGCGGGACGGCCTGAGCCCCTACGTCCACCTGTTCACCTCCGCCTACGCCGGCTTCGCGGAGCTGCGGGCGGCGGTGGCCGACTGGTGGGACTTCCCGGCCATCGAGGCGCAGTACGCCGAGTTCACCGACACCTACGAGTTGCTGGCCGGGGACCTGCGCCGGGAGCCCGCGCCCGGTCCGGTGGAGGCGTTCCGTGAGTACGTCCCGCTGCTGACGGAGTGGCGACGACTGCCCTACCTCGACCCCGGCCTGCCGACCGAGCTGCTGCCCGCCGACTGGAACGCCGTCGCGGCCCGGAAGCTCTTCGTCGAGCTGCACGGGTTGCTGGCGGAGCCGGCGCTGCGGCACGTCGAGCAGCAGACCGGGCAGTCCCGCACCTCCTGACGAAGTTCCGGCCGCCTGGGTCTGGCGGTCCGTCATACCGGCTGGTATCTACTTACACGTGTTACTGATTGCACGAGTAACCACATCCTGATCCTTCCCCCCGCCACACAGGGAGACGACGTTGCCCACGCTGCCACGTCCGTTCGGAAGCACCACCGCCGGCCGTCCCCGCCTCTATGCCGGTGCCGCGGCGCTGCTCCTGCTCGGCGCCGGCCTCGGCGCCCATACGGCCGGCGCCGTCACCTCGCACCGGGGCACCGTCGCGAGCGCCATGAGCGGCCGGGCCTACCTGCCACCCGGTCTGGTCAATCACATCCTGGTCATCGACCTGGAGAACGAGGGCTACGCCGACACCTTCGGCGCACAGTCCCCGGCCGTCTACCTCAACACCACGCTGCGCGGCGAGGGGGAACTCATCCCCGGCTACTACGCCACCGGCCACTTCAGCCTGGACAACTACATCGCCCAGGTCTCCGGTCAGGCCCCCACCATGCTGACCAAGGCGGACTGCGCGGACTTCACCACCCGCACCTTCCACTACCTGGACGTCACCCCGGGCACGGACGACCCGAACCCGGCCGTCAACCCCGGCCAGGTCGACGGCAACGGCTGCGTCTACCCCGCGCCGAATCCGGCCGCCGGCGCCCACGGCGCCCCGACCATCGCCGACCAGCTCGACGCCCTCTTCCCGCCCGACCCCACCACCCACCGCGCGGCCTGGCGCGAGTACGCCGAGGACATGGGCGCCGACCCCGCCCGGGACGGCGGCGTCACGGACCCGAGCGGCGGCACCGACTGCGCCCACCCCGCGGTGGGCGGCGCGGACCAGGCCGAGGTGGCCACCGCGACGGACCAGTACGCCACCCGGCACAACCCCTTCCTGTACTTCCACTCCGTCATCGACAAGGCGGCCGAGTGCGACGCCAACGTCGTCCCGCTGGGCACCCTGCGCGCCGACGGCACCCCGGACCCGGCCGGCCATCTGGTCAAGGATCTGGCCGACCCCGCACGCACCCCGCGCTTCGGCTTCATCACCCCCGACCTGTGCGACGACGGACACGACGCCACCTGCACCGGCGTCAACGCCGAGGGCGGCCACACCGGCGGACTCGCCGGGGCCGACCTCTGGCTCAAGCACTGGATGCCGATGATCCTCGGCTCGCCCGCCTACCAGCACGGCGACACCCTGGTGGTGCTCACCTTCGACGAGGCCGACGCCAACCCCGCCGACCCGGGGTACGCCGCCGCCTGCTGCGACGAGCAACCCGGCCCCAACGTGGTCGCCCCCGGGGACAGCACGTTCCAGGCGACCGGCGACACCGCGCCCGGCGGCGGCCAGACCGGAGCGCTGCTCTTCGAGAAGCGCTACATCACGCCCGGCAGCGTGGACACGACGGGCAGCTACAACCACTACTCGGCGCTGCGCAGTTACGAGGACCTGCTGGGCCTGTGGGTCGGCGGTCCGGACGGGCGCGGCCACCTGGGCTTCGCGGCCCGTCCGGGTTTGGTGCCCTTCGGCCCGGACGTCTTCAACGCCCTCTGATCCGGCCCTTTCCGGGCCGGAGCCCGGCGTTCAGGAGGACTGCCGCGGCGCGAGCTCGAACCAGATCCGGGGGAGTGGTTGGGCGGTGCCCTTGTTGATCAGGCTGTCCGCGGCCTCGGCGATCAGTCCGGCGCCGGGCAACCGGTAGCGGACCGAGGTCAGCTGCGGGCGCACGATCTGTGCCAGCAGCAGGTCGTCCGCACCGACCACCGAGATCTGTCCGGGCACCTCGACCCCGTGGTCGTTCAGTGCCGCGCACAACAGGGCCGCGTACTCGTCGTTGTAGCCGAACACCGCGTCCAGGCCGAGCTCGCGGCAGAGCACGGCGAGCGCGGAGGCGGCCTCGCCGCCGTAGGGCATCGGCAGCGGGGTCACCGTCGCGCCGTGCTCCGCGGCGACCCGCTGGACCCCGGCGAGGCGCGGCTCCGCGAAGGCGGACAGGCCGCGCTCGGTGGGCATCAGCACGCCGATCCGGCGGCGGCCGCGGGCGACCAGGTGCTCCGCGGCGACCTGGCCGATCTCGCTCTGGTCCCCGAACAGGGTGAAGACGCCCGGCATCGGTTCGGGCCCCATCGCGAGCACGGCCGTCGTCCCCGCCTGGGCGAGCACCTGGACGGCCTCCGGCGTCAGCCCGGTGGGGGCCATCGCCAGGACGGCGGCGGGCCGCAGTTGGGCCCAGGCGCGCGCGGCCGTCACGGGGTCGGGCGAGCGGTTGCCGTGGAGCACCACGGTGTAGCCGCGTTCGCCCAGGACCGTCTCCAACTCGTCGACCCAGTCGCTGAACAGGCGTCCGGCGGCGGAGACCGCTGCGGGCAGCAGGACCAGGTCGCTGCGGCCGGCCCGCAGGGACCGGGCGGCGGCGTGGGGCACGTAGCCGAGCTCGTCCGCCGCGGCGAGCACCCGGGCCCGGGTCTCCTGGCTGATCCGGGCCGTCGGTTTGCCGTTGAGCACGAACGACACGGTGGCACGGGAGACGCCCGCCGCTCGGGCGACGTCGGCGCTGGTGGTCTGGGCGGCTGGCCCCTTGCTGAATGCCATGGCGCTTGCATCATTCCAGTTCGTCGGGTCTGGTGCAGCCAGTCCGACGGGTGTATACAGGTCGGAACCCAGTTTACACGTGTTACCAAGCACTGTCCGAGGGCGAGCCGTCCGACGGCCCACCTGCCTGACGGCCCAGCTGCCCGATCGGCGCAGCCCCCGACGCGGCCCACGCCCGCGACAGGCCCGGGACGACCTTCCCCGCTCCGCCTGTACGTGCTTCCCGGGGCCGCGTCCCCTCCACCCCGCTTCCCCAGCCCGTTCCCCGCACCCCTGCGACGGGCCTCTGCACCGGAGCCGACCATGTCCGACCAGTTCAGCAGCCAGACTCTCGACCACAGAGCCAGAACCGCGACCGATGAGAGGGCCCCGATCCAACAAGGCGGCCGGGGCGGCCTGATGGCCCTGCTCGCCCTCGCCAACACCTCGATGTTCGCCCTCTACCTCGGTGTCGGCAGCGTCCTGCTGCCGACGCTGGTCTCCCACCTCGACCCCGCGCACAAGGTCGCCGTCCTCGGCCTGATCGGCGGTGTCAGCGCCGTGTTCGCCACCGTCCTCAACCCGGTCGCGGGCGCCCTGTCCGACCGGTCGGGCCGCCGTGGTCCGTGGATCGCGGGCGGCGCCGTCGCGTCCCTGGCCGCGATGGCGTTCCTCGGCAGCGTCGACACGGTGCTGCTGGCCGGCATCGCCTGGTGTCTCGCCCAGGCGACGATGAACGTCTACCAGGCCGCCACCACCGCTGTCGTCCCCGACCGGATCCCCGCCGAGCGGCGCGGCACCGCCTCCGCACTGGTCGGCCTCGGCCTGCCCATCGGCGGCACGGTCGGCGTTCTCGTGGCCTCCGCCACGGTCGGCACGCCCCGGACCGGCTTTCTGGTCCTCGGCGCGATCGTCGCCGTCGCCGGTCTGCTGCTGACCGCCCTCGGCCGCGAGCCGCGCCGCGCGCCCCGGCCGCCGGTGCCGCTGCGGCACCAGGTGGCCACCTTCCTGTCGGCCCTGGCCACGCATGACTTCCGCTGGGCCTTCATCGGCCGCGCGCTGCTCGTCCTCGGCTACTTCTCCGTCATGGGCTACCAGCTCTACATCCTCTCCGACCACGTCAGGCTGCCCGCAGGACTGACCCCGCCCGCCGCCGTCGCGATCCTCACCCCGGTGTCCATGGCGGCGATGACGGTCTCCACAGTGGTGGGCGGCGTCCTGTCGGACCGCTGGAACCGGCGCAAGCTGTTCGTCGGCGCCTCGGCCGCGCTGTCCGGCCTGGTGATGGTGATCCCTGTGGTCAGCCCCACCTGGACGGGCATGCTCGTCTTCAGCGCCCTCAACGGCCTCGCGTTCGGCTGTTTCATGGCCGTCGACACCGCCCTGGTGACCCTCGTCCTGCCCCGCTCCGAGGACGCCGCCCGCGACATGGGCGTGCTCAACATCGCCGGTGCCGGACCGCAGATCGTCGCACCGTTCGTCGCGTCCCAGGTCATCGCCCACCTGGGCGGCTACAGCGGCCTGTTCCTGGTCGGCGGGGCGCTGTCGGTGCTGGGCGCCCTCGCCATCGCCCCCATCCGAACCGTCCGCTGACCTCGCGGCAGCGGCCGGGCCCGTCCCGATCCGCTGCCGCACCCCGACCGTCCCACCGCGCCGGTCCGGGACCACCGAGCCGCCCGCACCGCGCCGGACCCGCGCGTCCGGCCGTGCTGGACGCCGAGAGAGAAGGAGACAGCCCGTGCCTGTGCCGCACCCGCGCCCCTGGAACGACCCACCCCCGCCCGACAGCACCGACGACCGGACGGTCGTGGTGTCCACCTCGTCCGGCCGCCTCCGTGGTGAGCGCGACGGTGACAGCGAGGTCTTCCGTGGCATCCCCTACGCCGCGCCGCCGGTGGGGAACCGCCGCTTCCGGCCGCCCGTGCCCGCACCCAGCTGGCCCGGCGTCAGGGACGCGCGCTCCTACGGCCCGGCCGCGCCGCAGAATCCCGACCTCGTCCTTGAGTAGATGTTCGGGCTCGCGCCGCCCAGGCACGACGAGGCGTCCTGCCTGACGCTCAACGTGTGGACGCCGCAGAGCGGTTCGGGGCGCCGGCCGGTTCTCGTCTGGATCCACGGCGGCGGTTTCCTGACCGGCTCGGGGAGCGATCCGGTCTTCGACGGCGGGCGCCTCGCCCGGCGCCACGACATCGTGGTGGTCACGGTCAACTACCGCCTGGGCGCGCTCGGCTTCCTGCGCCTGGCCGGGACCCTCGGCGAGCGGTACGCGTCCAGTGGCAACACCGGCCTGCTCGACCAGCGGGCCGCGCTGGCCTGGGTGCGCGACAACATCGCGGCCTTCGGCGGCGATCCGGGCAACGTCACCCTCTGCGGCCAGTCCGCCGGGGCGTTCGGCGTGGTCGCCCACCTGGCCGCACCGGGCTCGGCCGGCCTGTTCCACAAGGCGATCGTCCAGAGCGGCAGCGGCGAGGGCGCAGCGAGCGTCGAGCAGGCCGCCGAGGTCTCCCGGGCGTTCCTGGACGAACTGGGGATCGCCCCGGGAGCCGCGGCGGACCTGCTCACCCGCCCGGTGACGGATCTGCTGCGGGCGCAGGAGGCGGTCACCCGGGCCTGGCAGTCCAGGGGAGAGGGCCTCACCCTCGCGTTCCGGCCGGTCGTGGACGGCTCGGTGCTGCCCGCGACGCCGCTGGACGCGATCACGGCCGGGGCTGCCCGTCGGGTGCCGCTGCTGCTCGGCACGAACAGGGACGAAGGCCGGATGTTCACCGTCCTCGGCTCCGGCCCGGTCGGTGACCTCCCCGAGGAGGCCCTCGTCGCCGTCTTCGCGGCGTTCCACGCCGACCCGGGAAGGGCGCTGGACGCCTACCGCTCCGTCGAGTCCGACACCTCGCCGGCGGGCCTGCTTGCCGCGCTCATGGGTGAGCGCACCTTCGGCGCCCCGACGAGGCGGCTCGCCGAGGCCCAGGCCGCCTGCGGGGGTGCGGTCTGGCGCTACCGCTTCGACTGGCCCTCGACGGCGCACGACGGCCGGCTCGGTGCCTGCCACTCCCTCGAACTGCCCTTCGTCTTCGACAATCTGACGGTCCGGGGAGTCGAGCGGTTCACGGGCCCGAAGCCCCCGCAGGAACTGGCCGACGTCATGTCCTGCTGCTGGGCCCGGTTCGCCCGCTCGGGCGACCCGGGGCTGTGGCCCCGGTACGAGAGCGGCAGCCGGCAGGTGATGCTCTTCGACCGGGTCACGTCGGTCGGCAAGGATCCGGACCGCACGCTGCGTCTGCTCGCCCGGTGAGCGGCGTCGCCGGTGGCGGGCATCCTGGGTCAGCGGAGTCGGCGGCGTTCCGCCTCGCGGGCCAGCAGGGGTGCGAAGGCGCACCACAGGAGCAGCGCGGTGGCCGCGCCGGCGAGGGCGCCGGCGACGGTGTCGCTGAGCCAGTGGGCGTGGAGCCAGGTGCGGCTCCACATCATCGTCACCACGAACAGGACGCTGAACAGCCACCACCAGCCGCGCCGGGCGAGGGGCACGAACAGCGCGCCGACGAGCACGACCAGCAGGGCGGCGGCGAAGGCGTGCCCGGACGGGAACGACCCGTGGTCCACCTGGACCAGCGGGTGCGCGGGGCGCGCCCGGTCCACGGCGTGCTTGAGCACCTGGACCACGACCATGCTGCCGCCCAGGTACGCGGTGGCGAAGAAGAGCAGCGACCACCAGCGCCGCAGGCCGGCGAGCAGCACGGCGAGGGCGATCGGCACGACGATGCCGCTCGGGGCGCCGAACCAGTTCAGCGTCATGGCCACGGCGTGCGGGAAACCGGTGTGCGGCCCGCCCATCCACGCCAGCCAGTGGTTGTCCCAGCCCTGGAAGACCGGGTGCGCGGTGTTCAGCGAGACGAGCAGCGCGATCACGCCCGCGGCGGCGGCGAAGGCCAGTCCGGTCAGCAGCCGGACGCGGCCGGGGGCGAACCGGCCCGGGCGCGTGCCCGTGGTGGCGGCGTCGCGCTGTGCAGGGGCGGGGGAGTGGGTGTGTGTCATGAGCTCTCACAAAACGGTGATGCCGATGGGTGGTGGTGTTCGAGCTGGGGCGGTGAGGTTCCCCGGGCGCCAGTGTTACACGTGTAACCGCCCTGCGAGAAGGGCCTGGATCACACGCCGTTCTGATTTATGCAGCAAGCCTGGCGGTCGTCATGGGTGCGCTATATGCTCGCCGCGGTCTGCTGATTGCACGTGTTACCACCGTAGCTGCGCGGCCGGGTGGATGCCCCGAAGCCGTTCGCACGACTCCCTGTCGAAGAGGTGAGCATGGCGATTCTCCGGCTGGTGGGACGACGACTGGTGTCGTCCGTCCCCCTGCTGTTCCTCGTGTCGGCCCTGACCTTCGTGCTGGTCTCGCTTGTTCCCGGAGACCCCGCCCGGACCCTGGTCGGCCAGCACGCCACCGCCGAGCAGTACGCGGCGGTACGGGCCCAACTCGGCCTCGACCGCTCGCTGCCGCTCCAGTACGGACACTGGCTGGCCGGCGCGGTCAAGGGCGATCTGGGGTCCAGCCTGTTCAGCGGGGAGCCCGTCAGCTCCATGCTCGACAGCCGACTGCCCGTCACCCTCTCCCTGATCCTGGCCGGGACGCTCGTGTCCGGTCTGCTCGGCGTGGGCCTCGGAGTGCTGAGCGCCCGGCGCGGCGGCCGGCTGGTGCGGACGGTGGACGCACTCGCCCTGCTCGGCCTCGGCGTTCCCGCGTTCTGGCTCGCGCTGGTGCTGATCCTGCTCTTCGCGGTGCGGCTGCGCTGGTTCCCGGTCACCGGCTACGTCCCCCTGACCGAGGACCCCGGCCAGTGGCTGCGTGCGCTCGTGCTGCCCATCGCCTCCCTGTCGCTGGGCGGGGTCGCGGTCATCGCCAAGCAGACCCGCGACGCCGTCCTGGACACCCTCGGCAGGGACTTCGTGCGGGTGATGACCGCCAACGGGTTCTCCCCCCGGTCGATCACCTACCGGCACGTGCTGCGCAACTCCGCCCTGCCACTGGTCACGGTGCTCGGCGTGGTGCTGGTCAGCCTGTTCGCCGGCACCGTCTTCGTGGAGACGGTCTTCGCCATGCCGGGGCTGGGCGGACTCATCCAGCAGGCCACCGTGGAGCACGACATCCCCGTCATCCAGGGGGCGGTCCTGTACGTCACCGTCTTCGTCGTCCTGGTCAACCTGGCCGTCGACCTCGCCTACAGCCGACTCGACCCCCGGGTGCGTGCCGCATGACCGACGCCCCCGTCTCCGCGAGCCCCACCGGCGGACGCCGCCGCGGCCTGGTCCGTGGTCTGCTCCGGCGCCGCACGGCCGTGCTCGCCCTGGGCTGGCTCCTGCTGCTCACGCTGGCGACCGCCGCCGCGCCGCTGGTCACCGGTCACGGGCCGCTGGACCAGGACCTCAACAGCGTCCTGACCGGACCGACCCGGGCCCACCTGCTGGGTACCGACACCCTGGGGCGGGACCTGCTCAGCAGACTGCTCTTCGGCGGCCGGTCGACGCTGTTCGCCGTGGCCGAGGCGGTCGTGGTCTACCTGGTGATCGGGGTCACCGCGGGGCTGGCCTCCGGTTACCTCGGCGGCTGGGTGGACTGGGTGATCGCGCGCACCGCCGATCTCGTCTTCGCCCTGCCCGGCATCGTCGTCATCCTGGTGGTCCTGGCCGTCTTCCCCGGGAACCTGCACGCCGCGATGGTGACGTTCGGCGTGATCGGCAGCCCGGGACTCATCCGCATCCTGCGCGCGCAGACCCTGCGGGTGCGCGAGGAGCTCTACGTCGCCGCGGCCAGGGTCGCCGGTCTGAGCCGCCCGCAGATCCTGCGCCGCCACATCCTGCCGCGCCTGACCAGCACGGTCGTCGTCCAGGCCGCCCTGTTCGCCGCCATCGTCGTGACCGTCCAGGCCGGGCTCGGGTTCCTCGGCCTGGGCGCGCCGCCTCCCGCCCCGTCCTGGGGCGGCCTGGTGGCCGACGCCTCGCAGGTGATCGACCGCGACCCGTGGATGCTGCTGCCGGCGGGCCTGCCGCTGGTGATCACCGTCGTGGCGCTGGCCCTGCTGGGCGACGCCGTTCGCGACGCCTCCGTCGAGGCGTGGGCCCCGACGGCGCCCGCCGTCGGCGGCCGACGCGCTCCTCACCCGCCGCCCGGGGGGCGACCCCGGCGGCGACGGCCCCGACAGCGGTGACGGCCGCGGCCGAGCCGGACCCGCAGGCCCTGCTCTCGGTCAGGGGACTGACCGTCGAGATCGCCGGGACCCCGGTCGTCCAGGACGTCAGCTTCGACATCCGGCCCGGAGAGACGCTTGGCGTGGTGGGGGAGTCGGGCTGCGGCAAGTCCGTCACCTCGCTCGGCATCCTCGGGCTCGTGCCGGGCCAGGGCCGGATCAGCGCGGGACGCGTCCTCTTCCAGGGAGCTGACCTGGCGGCCTCCCCGAAGGCGCTGGCCCGCGTGCGCGGCTCCGGCATCGCCTACGTCTCCCAGGAGCCCATGGTCGCGCTCGACCCGACCTTCACCGTCGGCCGCCAACTGGCCGAGGGCGTCGCCCGGCACACCGGATGCGGTCGCCGGGCCGCCCGCGCCCGCGCCGTCGAACTGCTCGGCAGGGTCAACATCCCCGACCCGGCCGGCGTGGCCGACCGCCACCCGCACGAGCTGTCCGGCGGGATGGCGCAGCGCGCCGCGATCGCCCTCGCCCTGGCCGGCGAGCCGCGCCTGCTCATCGCCGACGAACCCACCACGGCGCTGGACGTGACGGTGCAGGCGGAGATCCTGGGCCTGCTCCGCACCCTCGCGGCCGAGACCGGTCTGGCTGTGCTGCTGATCACGCACGACTGGGGCGTCGTCGCCGACCTGTGCGACCGGGCCGTGGTCATGTACGCGGGGCAGGTCGTCGAACAGGCGGACGTGGAGGCCCTGTTCACCCACCCGCTGCACCCCTACACCGCGGGCCTGCTCGCAGCCAGCCCGCACGCCGCGCTCCCCGGCCAGCCACTGCCGACCATCCCGGGGACGGTGCCGCCGCCGGGGGCCTGGCCCGACGGCTGCCGCTTCGCCGCCCGCTGCGCGCTGGTCACCGAGGCGTGCGCCGTGCCGGTCGCACTGACCGAGCCCGCGCCCGGCCGCACGACCCGCTGCGTCCACGCCGACCGGCTCGTCCAGGAAGGAACCCGCCGATGACCACGGCTCCACCCGCCGCCGGATCCCCGCCGCTCCTGGAACTCGACGGCCTCACCGTCGAGTTCGGCCAGGGCCGGCGCCGGCCCCCGCTCCGTGCCGTGGACGGGGTCAGCCTCTCCGTGGCGCCCGGTGAGACCCTCGGCCTGGTCGGGGAGTCCGGCTCGGGCAAGTCGACGATCGGCCGGGCCGTGCTCGGGCTGACCCGCGTCCACGCCGGGGCGATCCGGTTCGAGGGCGTGGACATCACCCGCGCGACGCCGCGTGCGCGCCGCGACCTGAGCGCACGGCTCCAGGTGGTCTTCCAGGACCCGTACTCCTCCCTCAACCCCGCGCGCACCATCGGCGGCACCCTGGCTGAACCCCTGTTGGTGCACGAGCGTCCGACGGCCCGCCAGGCGGCCGAGAAGGTCGCCGACATGCTGGAGCGGGTGGGGCTGCCGCCGGAGACCGCGGACCGCTACCCCACGCAGTTCTCCGGCGGGCAACGACAGCGCATCGCCATCGCCCGCGCCCTGATGCCCGGTCCGCGCCTCGTCATCTGTGACGAGCCGGTCAGCGCCCTCGACCTGTCCGTCCAGGCACAGGTGATGAACCTGCTGGCTGAACTGCAGGAGGCGATGGGGCTGAGCTACCTCTTCGTCGCCCACGACCTCCCGGTCGTGCGGCACCTCTCGCACCGGATCGTCGTGCTGTACCGGGGCCGGGTGATGGAGACCGGGCCGGCGGAGGAGTTGTACGCCCGCCCGGTCCACCCCTACACGCGCATGCTGATCGCAGCGGTGCCGGAGCCCGACCCGGGCCGGCAGCGGTCGCGGCGAGCGGTGCCGCAGGGCGGCGCCGTCGCGGCCCGGCCACCCCTGGCCACCGCCACGGGGTGTGCGTTCGCCCCACGCTGCGCCCACGCCCTCGACCTCTGCCACCGCGAGCGGCCGCTGCTGCTGCCGGTCGGCGCGCCCGACCGCTCCGGTCCGGCCGCCCGGAGCGCGGCCTGCCACCGGGCGGCCGACCTGCTGACGCAGCGCTGACCCACGGGGCAGCCCCACCGGCGGGACCGACCAGCGGGACCCACCGGCGGGACCCACCGGCCCGAACCACCGGCCGGACCCACCGGCCGGACCCACCGGCCCGAACCACCGGCCGTACCGACCAGCCCGAACCACCGGCGGGACCGACCAGCCGTACCGACCAGCCCGAACCACCGGCGGGACCGACCAGCGGGACCCACCAGCCCGAACCACCGGCCGGACCGACCGTCCGGACCCACCGGCGGGACCCACCGGCCGGACCCACCGGCCCGAACCACCGTCATCCACCCAGGCACCGCGCCGACCGCACCGGAGGACACACCCATGCCCGGACACAGACCCGCCCTCGCCCTCGCGGCCCTCACCCTGCTCGCCGCGCCGCTGACAGCCTGCGGCGGATCACCCACCGCCGGCGGCGGCGCGAGCGGGGACACGCTCACCCTCGTCTCGGCCGCCGCCCCCGCCAGCCTCGACCCGGCCAAGGCCAACGTCGGGTCGGACAACTGGTTCGTCAACCTCACCTACGACTCGCTGCTGCGCATGGGCCCGGGGGGCATCGTCGGCCCCGACCTTGCCACCTCCTGGGGCTACGTCGGCCCGGGCAACCGGGACTTCTCGCTGACCCTGCGCCAGGGTGTCCGGTTCGCCGACGGCACCCCCCTCACCGCCCGGGCGGTGGCCGCCTCGCTCGACTACACCCGCACCCACGGGCTCAACCTCTCCTGGGACTCCGCGATCGACTCGGTGACCGCGACGGGCCCGCTCACCGTCCGCATCCACTGCTCCTCCCCCCACCCCGACCTGCCGCAACTGCTCACCCAGGTGCTCCTCGTGGGCTCCGTGATCAGCCCCGGCGGCCTCGCCCACCAGGGGGAGCTGGGCACCGCCTCCTACGGGGCCGGGCCGTACGTCCTCGACGCCGCGCACACGGTGTCGGGCGACCACTACACCTACACCCCGAACCCGCACTACTGGGACAAGAGCAAGATCCACTGGAAGCGGGTGGTGATCAAGGTGATCGCCAACCCCAACTCCGCCCTCCAGGCCGTCGAGACCGGGCAGGCCGAGGTCCTCTCGATCAACTCCAGCCAGGTCGCGACCGCCCAGGGCGCCGGCCTCGCGGTCACCAAGGCCCCGGCCGCCTTCGTCGGCGTCAACCTCGTCGACCGGGCCGGTGTCCTCGCCTCGCCGCTCAAGGACCTCCGGGTCCGGCAGGCCCTCAACTACGCGGTCGACCGTGCCGCCATCACGAAGGCCGTGGTCCAGCAGTACGGGCAGCCGACGGACGAGATCAGCCTGCCCGGGTTGGACGGCTACGCGCCCGACGCCGACAACCGCTACCCCTACGACCCCGCCAAGGCCAAGCAGCTGCTGGCCGAGGCCGGGTATCCGAACGGCTTCGCCCTCACCATGGAGACCCAGGGCTTCCTCGGGATCGACCTGGTCAGCCAGGCCGTCGTCGCCGAGTGGCGAAAGATCGGCGTCACGGTGAACGTCACCACCGACACCGGGATCGGGCAGTGGCTGGGCAACGCCACCTCCCGGCACTTCCCCGTCCTCGGTTTCGGCTACGGCGGCGCGAGCACCTACCTGCTCTCGCTGGACTGGATGCTTCCGCACGCCACCGCGTTCAACCCCTTCGCCTCCCAGGACCCGAAGCTCACCGGCATGCTCGCCGCCGCGGCCGCCGCACCGGCCGCGCAGGCGACGGCCCTGGACCAGAACGTCATGCGCTACGTCGTCGACCAGGCGTGGTTCGTCTCCGTGCTGCGGATGGACGGCATCTACGCCTACGACTCCCACCGGATCGGCGGCTTCTCCGCGGCCGTCGACTACATCCCCGATGTGGCGTGGAGCATCGTCCCGGCCGGCTCCTGAGGGCCGGCTGTGGCGCGGGCCGACCGGCCGTTCACCGGCACGGGTGGCCCGCGTCGCGGGGCGGGCCGCGCGGGCGTCTAATCGAAGGCGTCCTGACCGGCCACGATCGTGAGGTCCGACCGATGCGCAGCATTCGCCTGTTCGCTCTGCCCCTGGCGCTGGTGGGTGCCGTGACGCTCGTCAGCGCCTGCAGTTCCTCCTCGACGAGCAACAACTTCTCGGGGACCACGCTCAGCACCCCGACCCCCGGCCCGGCGACCGGTGCCTCCGGGGTGGGTCCCTCCTCGCTCGCGTCCCTCGCGTCGGCGGGAGCGGCCGCGGCCGCCTCCGCCTCGGCCGCGAACGAGGCCCGTGCCTCCGCCTTCGCCTCCTCGGCGGCCGCGCAGTCCACGGCGAACGCTGCCCTGTACCGTGCCGAGGTCGCCAAGGCCTCCGGCCGTGGCAACGCCGTCGCCGAGGTGAGCGCTGCGGGCATCCCCAAGACGCAGACGGGCGGACTGCACGGGGCCCTGGTCACCATCACCAACCGCAGCGGCTCCACGGCCTCCTACGCCGTGCAGATCGACTTCGTGGACTCGGCGGGGCACGTCGTGGACACGGACGTCGTCGGCACCCGGGACCTCGCGGCCGGTGCCACCACCACCCCCGTCGCGTTCAGCACCAAGGACATCTCGCTCACCCTGTCGCCCGTGGTGGCGAAGGCCCAGCGGTTCTGAGGCGGCGACCGTGAGGGACGCCGTACTCGGCGGTCTGCCGGAGATCCGCGAGCAACTGGCCGGGCTCTACCGGCACCTGCACCAGCACCCCGAGCTCTCCCTGCGCGAGACCCGCACGGCCGCGCTGCTCGCCCGGCGCCTGCGCGAGGCCGGATACGAGGAGGTGACCGAGCAGGTGGGGGTGACCGGCGTCGTGGGCGTGCTGCGCAACGGCGAGGGACCGGTGGTGATGCTCCGCGCCGACATCGACGCCCTGCCGGTCGAGGAGCAGACCGGGCTGCCCTACGCGAGCCGGGTCCGCGCCACCGACCAGGACGGCCGGGAGGTGCCCGTGATGCACGCGTGCGGGCACGACATGCACGCGGCCTGTCTCGTCGGCGCCGCGACCCTGCTGGCGCGGTCGCGCGACCGGTGGCGCGGCACGCTGCTGGTCGTCTTCCAGCCCGCAGAGGAACTCGGCGTCGGCGCGCGCGGGATGGTCGACGACGGCATGTTCGAGCGTTTCGCGCGGCCGGACATCGTGCTCGGCCAGCACGTCGCGCCGCTGCCGGCCGGGTTCGTCGGTTACGGCACCGGCCCGGTGATGGCGGCCGCCGACTCCCTCGACATCACCCTGCATGGCCGGGGCGGACACGGATCGCGGCCCGAGTCGACCGTCGACCCCGTGCTGATGGCCGCGCACCTGGTCACCCGCCTCCAGGGGATCGTCGCCCGCGAGGTGCCTCCGGCGGAGTCCGCCGTGGTCACCGTCGGGCGGCTCCAGGCCGGGACGAAGGACAACATCATTCCCGACCGCGCCGAACTCGGCGTCAACATCCGCACCTACACGCCGCAGACGCGTGAGCTGGTCCGCTCCGCGATCGAGCGCCTGGCCCGGGCCGAGTCCGCGGCGTCGGCCGCCGTGGCCGAGCCGGACCTCGTCTGGTCGGGATCGCTGCCCGCGCTGGTGAGCGACCCGGAGGCGACCTCGACCACGATCGCCGCCTTCACCGCTCACTTCGGCGCCGCGCGCGTCCAGACGATGCCCCAGGTGAACGCGAGCGAGGACGTGGGTGTGTTCGGCACCGCGCTCGGCGTGCCGACGGTCTTCTGGTTCTGGGGCGGCCTGGACACCGGGCCCACGCTGGCCGCCCTCCAGGAGGGCCGCCTCGACGAACTGCCCGGCAACCACTCCCCGTTCTTCGCCCCGGTCGTCGAACCCACGTTGACCACCGGCGTCGAGGCCCTCACCGTCGCCGCCCTGACCTGGCTCGGATCCCCCTGACCGACGGGCCCTGACCGCGCGCGTGCCGTCAGCCGTTGGTGAGGACCATGCGGAAGCGGGCCGAGCCGCTGAGCATCTTCTCGTAGGCTTCAGCCGCCCGGTCGAGAGGGAGCGTCTCGACCATGGGGCGGATCGCGTGCAGGGCGCTGAAGGCCATGGTGTCCTCGACGTCCTGCGCGGTGCCGGAGGGGTGGCCGTGCACCGACTTCGCGGACATGACCAGCTGGGTCGGCGCGACGCCCAACGGTGCGGTGTCGACCCCGACGACGACCACCTCGCCGCGCGGACCGAGGCCGTCGACGGCGGCGGTGATGGCCTCGGAGTTCGCGGCCGTGGCCAGCACGACTTTCATGCCGCCCAGGGCCTGCAGGGCCTCGGCGACGGACGTGCCGCCGGTGCTGTCCACGTAGTGGTGGGCGCCGAGCTGCCGGGCGAAGCCCTCCTTGTCGGCGCCGCGGGCGATGGCGACCGTCTCGAAGCCCATGGCCGCGGCGTACTGCACACCCAGATGGCCGAGGCCGCCGAGCCCGAGGACGGCGACGCGGTCGCCGGGCCGCGCGCCGCTGCGGCGGAGCCCGTTGAAGGTGGTGACCCCGGCGCAGCCCAGGGGCGCGGCCTCGGTGGGGGTGAGCGCGTCGGGGATGCGGGCGAGGGCGTCGAAGGGCACGATCGCCTCTTCGGCGAAGCCGCCGTCGTAGGCCCAGCCGGGGACCTCGAGGTTCTGGCAGACGATGAAGTCGCCCTGGCGGCACGGGGTGCAGTAGCCGCAGCTGCCGCCGAACCAGCCCACCGCGACACGGTCGCCCACCGCCCAGACGTTCGGGGTGGCTTCGCCCAGTTCGGTGATCCGGCCGGCGATCTCGTGACCCGGCACCAGCGGGAAGGTGACGCCGGGGAGCCCGGCCTGGACGAAGTACGAGTCGCTGTGGCAGACCCCGCAGGCCTCCACCGCGATCCGCACCCGGCCCGGGCCGGGTGCGGGCACCTCGCGCTCGGCGATCTCGAACCGGCCACCCGGTGCGGTGACCTGCGCGACGCGATACGTGGACATAGCTGAGCCTTTCGCGGTGACATCCCCCGGCCCAGTAGACGGCCCGCGCCGCCGTCGTGCACCTTCAGGTCGTGTCGCCGGGCACCGCCGGATCCGCGGTCGGCGCCGGGCCGTCCCCGCGCAGGCCCTCGGCCTCGGTGAGGCGTCGGCCCACGCGGCGGGCGGTGGACGGGGCGGCGCAGACCAGGACGACGGCGGCCGCCAGCCAGCCGCCCGCGACGATCGGGAACCAGTGGCCCGGGCCCGAGGACGGATAGGGGATGACGTTGCGGTAGACGGTGTAACCGAGCAGGCCCAGCGCGCCGAGCGGGATGAGGACCTGCCACATCGGCACCCGCATCCGGCGTTGGACGAAGACCAGGCGGATCGCGCCCAGTGTGGTCAGCACGTACGCGACCAGCAGGATCAGGGTGCCGATGGTGCCGCCCCAGACGAAGGTGTCCTCCGGGACCGCGGAGAACGCCACCACGCAGACGCCCAGCACGAGTGCCATGGTCAGGGAGACCGCCGTCGCCGCCCAGGCCGGGGTGCCGGCGCGGGAGATCCGCCCCGGCCCCCGGTCGCCGAGGCTGTCGCGGCCCAGGGCGAAGAGCAGGCGGGCCGAGCCGACCGTGCAGGCCAGGCAGCAGCCGAAGGCGCTGACCGTCGCGCCAAGGGTGACCGCGTCGCCCACCCACGGGCTCAGATAGGCCCCGCCGAGGTCGCCGATCAGGGAGGGGGAACCGCCGAACGCGTTCACCCCGGCCGTGTCCGCGCCGAACCCCATCATCTCGATCCCGGTCACGACCACGAAGAACACGCCCCCGAAGAGCGTGGTGCCGAGGATCGCGCGGGGGATGTCGCGGCGTGGCTCGTTCGCCTCCTCGCCGAGGGTGGAGGCGGCCTCGAAGCCGGCGAAGGAGAGGAACCCGAAGACCACGCCCAGGAAGAGCGCGGACGGCGCGGTGCCCGGCGCCACGGTGAAGACGGACAGGGTGAACCGGTGCCCCTCCGGGGCGTTCCCGGCCACCAGCCGGACCAGGACGACGGCGCTGATGGCGAGGATCAGCGCCACGGTCGCGCCCTCGACGGTCAGCAGCACGTTCGTGCCACGCCGGACCGAGGCGACGGTCAGCCACCAGGCCAGGACCAACACGCAGCCGGTGAGGACGAACGGGGCGTCCACGGGCGGATGCGGCCACGCGCCGGTCCGCTGGAGGAAGGAGGTGCCGAAGATGCCGACCACGGAGGAGGTGGTGACCCCGTAGAAGAGGTAGGTGCCGATCAGCCCCCACCCGGCCACGACACCGCAGCGCGGGCCGAGCGTGGCGCCGACGAAGGCGTAGACGGAGCCGGAGTGGTGGTAGTACTGGCACAGCCGGACGAAGACGTAGGCCGCCAGCAGCACGCCGACGGCGGCGATCAGGAAGGCGAGCGGCACGGCCCGTCCGACGCTCGGCTCGGCGGCCTGCGGGTTGATGTTGACCGCCATGCTGGGTGCCATCAACGCCATGGACAGGCCGACCGCCTGCCAGACGTTCAGACTGCGGCGCAGGCGCGGTTCCTGGGGCGCGGCCTCGGCCGCGGTGACGGATGAGCCGGATCTCGAGTGGGGACGTTCACTTGAGTCGGACATGGCTACGAGTGTGACCCTCACCCGGGCCGGACGTAAGACGTCAGGCCGGGGAACGTGAGACCCGGGAACGTCAGCACCGGACCGTCAGGACTGGGTCTCCGGGCGGCCGGGGTCGGCCCAGTGGGTGTGGAAGGTGCCGGGGCGGTCGGTGCGCTGGTAGGTGTGGGCACCGAAGAAGTCGCGTTGGCCCTGGATCAGCGCCGCGGGCAGGCGTGCCGCACGCAGGGTGTCGTAGAAGGCGAGAGCGGCGGAGAAGGCGGGGGCCGGAACGCCGCGCAGCGCCGCCGTGGCGACGACCTGGCGCCAGGAGGACTGCGCCTCGGTGATCTCCGCGGCGAAGCCGGGCTCGGCGAGCAGGCTGACCAGCTCCGGATCGGCCGCGTGGGCGGCGCGGATGCGGTCCAGGAAGGCGGCCCGGATGATGCAGCCGCCCCGCCAGATCCTCGCGACCGCGCCGAGGTCGATGTCCCAGCCGTACTCGGCGGCGCCGTCGCGGATCATGGTCCAGCCCTGGTCGTAGGCGATCACCTTGGAGGCGTACAGGGCCTGCTCCACCTGGCGGGTGAAGGCCTCGGCCTCGGCGGGGGAGAGCGGCTGTCGGGCGTCGCCGCCCGGCAGGGGCCGGTAGGCGGCGCGCAGGGCGGCCCGGCTGGACGCCACCCGGGCGAACGTCGCCTGGGCGATGGCCGTGACGGGGGAGCCGAGGTCGAGGGCGGTCTGCACGGTCCAGCGTCCGGTGCCCTTCTGCTCGGCCGCGTCCTTCACGATGTCCACGAAGGGCAGGCCCGTCGCGGCGTCCACGTGGGCGAGGATCTCGGCCGTGATCTCGATGAGGTAGGAGTCGAGGCGGCCCTCGTTCCAGCGCCGGAAGATCTCCGCGATGTCCGCCGGGGCGTGGCCGGCCACGTCGCGCAGCAGGTGGTAGGCCTCGGCGATGAGCTGCATGTCGGCGTACTCGATGCCGTTGTGGACCATCTTGACGAAGTGCCCGGCGCCGTCGGTGCCGATGTGGGTGCAGCAGGGGTCGCCGTCGACGTGGGCGCTGATCGTCTCCAGGATGGGGCCGAGCACGGCGTAGGACTCGGCCGAGCCGCCGGGCATGACGGAGGGCCCGTGCAGGGCCCCTTCCTCGCCGCCGGAGACCCCGGTGCCGACGAAGTGGATGCCACGCTCGCGCAGCGCCTTCTCCCGGCGGCGGGTGTCGGCGAAGTGGGCGTTGCCGCCGTCGATGATCATGTCGCCCCGCTCGAGCAGCGGGGCGAACTCCTCGATGACGGCGTCGGTGGGCTCCCCCGCCTTCACCATGATCATCAGGCGGCGGGGGCGTTCGAGCGCGCCGACGAACTCCTCCAGGGTCTCCGCCGGGACGAACGCGCCCTCGTGGCCGAACTCCTCCACCAGCGCCCGGGTGCGGGCGGCGGTGCGGTTGTGCACGGCCACGGTGTAGCCGTGGCGGGCGAAGTTGCGCGCCAGGTTGCGGCCCATCACCGCGAGCCCGGTGACCCCGATCTGGGCGGTCCCCTCCATCGTCGACTCCTCCTCGCCGTCGCCCGCCCGGCGGGCGGGGCGCTCACCAGGCGAGGCTACGAGAGGGCCCGCCGGTACGCACTCCGGGCGGCGGCTGCCCCCGGCTCACCCGTGTCGTGCGCACGTCCGAGCACCGAACGCATACGGGAACGATGCCGGTCGCCAACTGCCGTTTTGGGCAAGGGTTGTGGAGGTGACCAGGCTTGGCCGCCCGGTCGCTGGGCAGGATTCGGCGCAGCGGAACCGCAGGGCGGTGGCACGGCAGTACGGCTGAAGGGCAGGTGTCATGACCGACGACCCCTCCAGAGCGGGCCAGGAACGATGGCTCGTGGGACGTTACCTGTTGGGCGAGCGGCTCGGCCGCGGCGGCATGGGTGTCGTCTGGCGGGCCCACGACCAGGTGCTCGACCGGGAGGTCGCGGTCAAGGAGCTCAACGTCGTCGGCGTGGGCGAGGAGGACACGGGCGTCCTCTACGCCCGGATGCAGCAGGAGGCCAGGGCGGCGGCGCGGATCGACCATCCGGGCGTGATCACGATCCACGACGTGGTCGAGCACGAGGGCAGGCCGTGGATCGTGATGGAGCTGGTCGACGGCCGGTCGCTCGCCGAGATCATCACCATGGAGGGGACGCTCCTGCCGCGCGACGCCGCACGGGTGGGTGCGCAGGTCGCGTCCGCGCTCGTGCAGGCGCACCGGTACGGCGTTCTGCACCGTGACGTCAAACCCGCGAACGTGCTGATCGAGCGCCGCGGCCGGGTGGTGCTCACCGACTTCGGCATCGCCCAGTTCGCCGGAGGCGGGGGCCTGACCAGGACCGGGGAGATCGTCGGCTCGCCCGACTACCTCGCCCCCGAGCGGCTCACCGGCCACCGCACCGGCCCCGAGTCGGACCTCTGGGCCCTGGGAGCGACCCTGTACGCCGCGGTCGAGGGGCAGTCGCCCTTTCTGCGCGCGACCACGATCGGCACGCTGCAGGCGGTGATCAGTGACCCGCTGCCGCAGGCCGCCCACGCCGGGCCGCTGGCGCCGATCCTCGACGTCCTGCTGCGCAAGGACCCGGAGCAGCGCGCCACCGGCGACGAGGCCCTGGCACTGCTGGAGGAGGTGGCGCAGGGCCGGACACCGCGCACGCCGACCGTCATCTCCCCGCTGGTCGCGCCGACGCCGCTGACCGTCCCGTTCCCTCAGTCTCCGCCGCCGGGCGCGCCGGGCGCGGCGGGGACGGGCGCCACGGTGCCGTTCGTGCCCGTGTACCCGACGGCGCCCCAGGCACCGCCGCAGGCAGGGCGTTCCGGGCGCGGACGGCGGACCTGGCTGTTCGTCGCCGCGGCGGCCGTCGGCGCCGCGCTGGTGGGCGGCGTGGCCGCGGCCGCCGTGCTGACGGCCGGGCCCCACCCGGGCACCCGGGCCGGTGCTGTCAGCACCGTCGGAGCGGGCACCTCCACGACACCTGCGGGAGGCGGCGGCGCCCCACCGTCGGCGACCCTCACGCCCACCCCGACCCCGACGCCCACCGCGCCCGCGTCGCCGACCGTCACCCCGACCCCGACCCCCACACCGACGCCGCCTGCGGCCACCGATCCCGCGTCCGTGGTCACCGCCTACTACAGCGCGATCAACGCCCACGACTACGGCACCGCATGGAACCTGGGCGGCAAGAACCTCGGCGGCTCCTACGGCTCCTTCGCCTCGGGCTTCTCGGACACGGTCAACGACACCGTCACCATCGACGCCGTCAGCGGCGACACGGTCGACGTCCACCTGCACGCCGTCCACACCGACGGGTCGACGGCGGACTACAGCGGCTCCTACACCGTCCAGTACGGCGAGATCACCCAGGCCTCGCTCCAGCGCATCGCGTAGGGGGCCCGCGATGGCCGTCGAGATCGTCTACGAGACCCACTCGACCACCGTCGACAACGAGGCCGGGATCGCCACGGGTTGGCTGCCGGGACGGCTCTCGCCCCGCGGACGGCGCCAGGCCGCCGAGTTGGGGGAGCGCCGTCGCGGCGACGGCTTCGCGGCCGTGTTCACCTCGGACCTGCACCGTGCCGTGCAGACGGCCCAGATCGCCTTCCCTGACGGCCGGCCCGTGATCCACCGGGACCGCCGTCTGCGCGAGTGCGACTACGGGGAGCTCAACGGCGCGCCGGCCGCCGTGATCGCGGCCCAGCGCGCGCGACGCCTCACGGACCCCTTCCCCGGCGGCCAGCGCTACCGCGAGGTCCTCGATGCCACCGCGTCGTTCCTGCGGGATCTGCTCGCCGAACGGGACGGCTCCCGCGTCCTCCTGATCGCCCACTCCGCCAACCGCTGGTCACTCGACTGCCTGCTGGCCGGCGCCCGTCTGGAGGACGTGCTCGCCTCTCCGCCCCCGTGGCGCGCGGGCTGGCGCTACACCCTGCCCGGTGACTGGTCGTAGCCGGCGCGGACGGCCCGGTGGCTGCGTTCGACGTCGGCGCGGTCGGAGGGTTCGGGGACGGTGGCCTCGCAGGTGCGCAGGACCAGGTCGGCCTGTTCCATGAGCAGCGCGCGGCGCTCGGGGGCGTGGGTCTGGCGCATGATCTTGTCCAGCGCGTCGAGCTGGCGGATCATCACGGCGGGCATGCCCACCGACGCCTGCCGGATCTTCTCGAACGAGCGCCGCACCAGTCGGTCGTAGTCGGGCTGGTGGGCGATGACGCGGACGCGTCCGTGACGGTCCCGGTGGACGTGCTGGGGCTGCCACGTGGTGCTGATCCGGCACAGGCAGTCGCCGAGCCAGTCGATACAGGTGATCGCGGTGAAGGTGTCGTTGATGGCCGCGGACAGGGCGCGCAGCCCGATCTCGACGAGCTGGTCGAAGCCGAACGACACGTCCTGGGTCAGGGTCCGGTAAGGGCCGGTGACGTGGCCCCGGCGCAGCGTCGCGGTGACGTGCGCGGCGGCCTGCGGGGGCCACACGTAGGCGAGGGGGTGGCCCTGGACCAGGAAGTGGCCCGGCCGGAAGGGGATGTGGATCACGGCGTCGGCGTCCTGGGCGATGCGGACCAGCCGGTCGTGGCGCAGGTACTGGAGGTAGCCGCTGGCGGAGGTGGTGATGACGGCACCCTCGGTCCGCAGGCGCTCGAGCAGTTCGGTGGGCGACGGCCCCTGCTCGCTCCCGTCCGGTGCCTCGGTGCCCAGGGCGCTCTGGTCCTCGATGGCGTCCGCCAGGTCGTGCGCGATGGAGGCCACGACCTGCGGCAGCTGGATCGAGCGGGCGATGTGGTTGATGAAGTAGATCAGTGTCGCCAGGTCCACCAGGGTGAGCCCGAGGGTGGTGGTGATGGAGAGGTGCGGCACGAAGTCGCCGTGCGGCCCGGAACTGATGGAGACCAGGACCAGCACGGCGTACAGGAAGGTGGCGACGAAGGTTCCGAGGGTCAGCTGGGTGCCGCGGTCGCGGATGAAGTTGCGCAGCATCCGCGGCCCGAACTGCGTGGACGCCAGGGTGAGCGCCACGATGGTGATCGAGAAGACGAGGCCGACGACGGTGATGACGGCTGCCGCGATCGTGGTCAGCACCTGCCGGGCCCCGTCGGCGCTGCCGCTGAGGACCCAGCTGGGCAGCTGGACGCTGCCGTTGTAGGCGGCCCGGTCCACGGCGAGCGTGAGAGCGAACAGGCCGGCGGCTCCCAGCGACTCCAGGACGGGCACGAGCCAGAGGTTGGTGCGCCGGCTCTCACGCCGCCAGTCGGCCGCGCGGGCCCTGCTGCGGGAGTGGGAGGTGCGCGGCATCGGGATCTCCGGCGGGAACGAGGGCAGCGCCCTCGGGCGCTCCCGGCTCGGCTGCCGGCCGGCCTTCCCGGCGCCCTGACCCCAGGTTAATCCCGCCCCTCCGGCTCGGCGCGGCGTGCGCCGCCATGCCTGTCGCGCATGGGGACGCCGTGCGCGGGTAGGCGCGCGGCATGGCGACTTACATCATCTATCTGCTGATCATCGGGCTGGTCGCCGGGGCGCTGGCCCGGCTGCTGCTGCCCGGACGCGACCCCATCGGCCTGCTCGGGACGGTGGTTCTCGGCGTCGTCGGCTCGTTCGTCGGAGGGTTCCTGGGCGACGAGATCCAGCTGCACCACTGGTCCCACAGCTTCCACACCAGCGGGCTGCTGTGGTCGGTCCTGGGCTCGCTGATCGTCCTGGGCGTCGCCCGCCTGACCACGCACGGCAGGGCCTGACGGCGCTGCCGCGAAGTGATTCGGGATGCACGGCGCACGACACGATCGGATGATGGCCCCACGGGCCGCCGCGACCCGGCACGAAGGGAGCGCGATGAGCACCGGAACCCCGCACTTCGAGGTGTGGCAGGGCGAGGACAACGAGTGGCGCTGGCACCTCAAGGCCGCCGACGGGCGGATCGTCGCCGAGGAGACCGGATTCGACACCGAGGACGACGCCAGACGCGCCTGCGACGCGGTCAAGCGCGCGGCCACCGACGCCCGCATCCTCTCCACCAGGCCGGCGTAGCCGGGAACCGGGGGCGGCCCGCTGCCTGGTACCCGCAGTCCCAGGAAGACGGGTCCTCTCGCTGACCTCGTGGTGTGTCCGCATGGTGGGGACAGGGGAGTCCGCCTCCCCGAGACACGACGAGACGTAACGAGACGAGGAAACCCCTGATGAGCAGCGACAGCCTCGCCCTGGTCACCGGAGCCACCTCCGGCATCGGCCTGGCCTACGCCGAACGCCTGGCCGCCGACGGCCACGACCTGATCGTCGTCGGCCGCACGAAGACGAAGCTGGACGAGTTCGCCGCCGCCCACCCGCACGTCGAGGTCCGCGTCCTGGCCGCCGACCTGTCCACCCCCGAGGGGATCGACGCCGTCGCCGACGCCGTCGCCGCCGAGCCGCTGGACATGCTGGTGAACAACGCCGGGGTCTCCCACTACATGCCGCTGGCCGACCTGCCCGCCGACAAGGCCAGCGAGGTCGTCAACGTCAAGGTGCTGGCCCCCACCCTGCTCATGCGCGCGGCCGTGGGCGGCATGCAGCGGCGCGGGCAGGGCACGATCGTCAACGTCGCCGGGATGATCGCCTTCAGCGGCCCGGCCGACCCGAGCCTCATGCCGCGCCGCGCCGTCTACGCCGGCACCCTGGCCCACCTGGTGGCCATGACCCAGACCCTGGCCGCCGAGCTGGACGGCACCGGCGTGCACGCGCACGTGGTCTGCCCCGGTGTCGTCGCCACCAACTTCCACACCGTCCAGGGGCTGGACCTGAGCGCCGTGCCCCGGATGAGCGCCGACGACGTGGTCACCGCCGCCCTGGCCGGCATCGCGCTCGGCGAGACCGTGATCGCCCCGGGCGTCGAGGACCCGGGCCTGCTGGACGCCGTCTTCCGGGCCGACCTGGCCGCCTTCGGCGGCCAGAGCCCGAAGCTGGCGAGCCGGTACCAGGGCACCGACTGACGGGTCTTCCGGTCCACCG
Source organism: Streptacidiphilus sp. MAP12-33 (assembly GCF_041261265.1). Classification (NCBI taxonomy): domain Bacteria; kingdom Bacillati; phylum Actinomycetota; class Actinomycetes; order Kitasatosporales; family Streptomycetaceae; genus Streptacidiphilus; species Streptacidiphilus sp. MAP12-33. Next base: position 56,107 of record NZ_JBGCCA010000023.1, on the reverse strand, counting down.
GGTTCACCCCCGCCGGCGAGCACGCGCACCACGACGTCTACGCCGAGCAGTGCCCGTGCCGGGCCCTGCCCGACCTGCTGGCCACCAAGTGGTCCGCGCCGGCCGTCGGCGCGCTGGAGGAGGGTCCGCAGCGCTTCGGTGCGCTCCAGCGCCGGCTGTAGGGGGTCAGTCCGGAGGCGCTGACCCAGACGCTGGGCCGACTGGAGCAGAACCTGGGCGGCGTCCACGCGGCGGGCCACGCGGCGCGGTGAGCGCGCCGGCGCGTCAGTGGGCGGGGACCAGGAAGACCTCGTCCACGTAGCACCAGCCCCAGACCTCGCCCGCCTTGAGCGTCCGGGCCACCGGGTGGCCGGTCCGCTCCGCGTGGCCGTGCGCGTGTCGTCCCGGTGAGCTGTCGCAGCAGCCGACCTCCCCGCACGAGGTGCACAGGAGCAGGTTGACCCAGCTGCCCCCGGAGCGCAGGCACGCCCCACACCCTGCCGTGCGCGCGGCCGGCGCGGGGGCCGGTTCGAGATGCCCGCACGTCCGGGCGCGCGCGGCGCCGAGCGGTTGCTCGACGCGCCACCTCAGGAGTTCCACGTCCTGGTCCACTGTTCCAGCAGACCACAGGTGCGGTCAGGCCGGGCGGAAGGACGCGTGGTCGGTCGCCGACGCCGCGTGCTTGATCATGAAGTGGCGGGTGACCGTGTACTCCAGGATCGCCTCGTGGCTCATGTCCTTGCCGAAGCCGCTCCCCTTGACGCCGCCGTGCGGCGCCTCCGAGGCGATCGGCAGGTGGTCGTTGACCCAGGTCACGCCCACGTCCAGGCGGTGGCCGACGCGCAGGGAGCGCCCGACGTCGTTGGTCCAGACCGACGAGGCGAGGCCGTAGCGGCTGTCGTTGGCCAGGGCGACGGCCTCGTCCTCGTCGTCGAAGGGCAGCACGACGAGGACCGGTCCGAAGACCTCGCCCTGGACGATCTCGCTGTCCTGCCGGGCGTCGACGACGAGCGTCGGGTGGTAGTAGGCGCCGGGCCCGTCCGGGAGTTCGCCGCCGACGACGGTGCGGGCGCCCGCCTTGCGGGCGCGCTCCACGAAGCCGTGGACGCGGTCGCGCTGGTCGAGCGAGACGAGCGGGCCGATGTCGGTCGCCGGGTCGCGCGGCGCGCCGACGCGGATGCCGGCCATGGTCGCGCGCAGTTGGTCCACCATGTCGGCGTAGCGGGAGCGGTGGACGTAGACGCGGGTGGCGGCGGTGCAGTCCTGGCCCGTGTTGTAGGTCGCGCCCATGGCGATCGCGTGCGCGGCGGCCGCGACGTCCGCGTCCGGGAAGACCAGGGCCGGCGCCTTGCCGCCGAGTTCGAGGTGGACGCGCTTGACGCTCTGCGCCGCCGCAGTCATGATCGCGCGGCCGGTGCCGGTGGAGCCGGTCACCGAGACCATGTCGGTGCCGGGGTCGGTGACCAGCGCGCTGCCGACGTCCGCGCCGCCGGTCACGACGTTGAGCGCGCCCGCCGGCAGGCCCGCCTCCAGGGCCAGCCGTGCCAGCCGGACGGTCGAACCCGGCGTCGTCGGCGCGGGCTTGAGGACCACGGTGTTGCCCGCCGCGAGCGCCGGGCCGAGCTTCCAGATCGCCATGACGAGCGGGAAGTTCCACGGTGCGATGCTGCCGACCACGCCGATCGGGCGGCGCACCAGCATCGAGGTGTAGCCCTTGCTGAGCACGCCCGCTCCGGTGCCCTCCAGCGAGCGCGCCGAGCCGGCGAAGAAGCGCAGGTTGTCGGTGGCGAACGGCAGTTCGCCGTCGCGGAAGGTCGCCCACGGCTTGCCGGACTCGCGGACCTCCAGCTCGGTCAGCTCCTCGGCGTGCTCCTCGACCAGGTCGGCGAGGCGCAGCAGCACCCGTGCCCGCTCGCCCGCCGTGCGGTCCGCCCACGACGCGGCGGCCGACCGTGCGGACGTGACGGCGGTGGCGACCTCGGCCGGGGTGGCCTCGGTGATCTCCGCGACGGCCTCGCCGGTCGCGGGGTCCCGCAGCGTCCGCACGCCGCCGCCGCCGGGGCGGCCCTCTCCGTCGATGAACAGCCCGTCGATGTGCAGACCGTCCGTCATGTCTGGTCCTCCCGTGCCGGAAGCGGGTGCCGAGGTGTGGGGAGGAGTTTTGCATTCGGCTTCAGTTCGGACAAGAGCCCGGGGCCGCCAGGATCAGGGAGTATCCGGAGTTTTCCGTGAGCTTTGAATCCGGCTTCAGAACAGACCCTTCCCCGGGCGGCCACCCGCCGGTACGGTGCAGCGACCAGTGAGGAGGCAGGGTGATGGAAGTGTCCCGTTCGAAGCGCCGACGCACCGAGCGGAAGGCCGATCTGGTGGACGCGGCACGCCGCGCCATGCTGGAGCACGGCAGCGCGGTCCGGCTCAACCAGGTGGCCGAAGAAGCGGGATTGACGTCGGGAGCCGTTCTCTACCACTATCCCGACCTGCGGGAGCTGCTGCTGGAGGCCCACCGGGCCGGAATGGAGCGGTTCTACGACCACCGCCAGAAGGCGGCCGAGGGCGTCGCCGACCCGGCTCGCAAGCTGGTCGTCACGGTCATGAGCGGCCTGCCCGTGGACAGCGACGACGAGGACGTCCGCCTGCTGTGCGAGCTCGGCGGAGCCGCGGGCCGGAACACCGTGTACGCGGCGCTGCTCACGGCCCTGTACGACCGTCAGGTCTCGATGTACCAGGTCATCCTGGAGATCGGAGCGGCGCAGGGGGTCTTCACCCTGCACGGCTCCTCGCTCACGATCGGCCGCAACCTGGTCGCCCTCGAGGACGCCTACGGCTACCGCATGATGGCGCGTCACCCCGCCATCGATCACGCCGTCGCCGGCCGCCTGATCCTCGACTACGCACGCCTCGCCACCGGGCACGCCCTGCCGGTCCAGCGCTGACAGCACAGCGCCCTTGACCCTTCCCCTTGACGCTCACCCCTTGGACCCCTTGGAGCGACCATGAACGCTCGTCCGCTCACCGTCCTCTTCATGCCCGAGTCCGCCTACGGGCCGACGAACCAGTGCATAGGCGTCGGGGACGTGCTGCGCCGGCGAGGCCACCGCGTCGTCTTCGCCGCCGAGGCGTCCTGGAGGGGCAAGCTGACGGCGCTCGGCTTCGAGGAGGACCTCGTCGACCTCGCCCCGCCCGCCGAGGAGCAGGCAGGCCAGCAGGCCGAGCAGGACGCGGGCCAGTTCTGGAAGGACTTCATCCGCGAGACCGCTCCGGAGTTCCGCAAGCCGACCGTCGACCAGCTGGCCACCTTCATGCAGCCCACCTGGCAGGCGCTGATCGACGGCGCCCGCTACTGCGAGCCGCAGCTGCGTGCCATCCTCGAGCGCACCCGGCCGGACGTGATCGTCGAGGACAACGTCATCGCCTTCCCCGCGCTGCTGGGCACCGGGGCCCCCTTCGTGCGGATCGTCTCCTGCAACCCGCTGGAGGTCTCCGGCCCCGGCGTGGCGCCCGCCTACTCCGGCCTGCCCGCCGACGACCGCAGTGCCTGGGGGTCGTTCCGCGCGGAGTACGACCGCACCCACCGCGCCACCTGGGAGGAGTTCAACGCCTGGGTCGTCGGGCAGGGCGTGCCGCCGCTGCCCGACCTGGAGTTCATCCACGAGAGCCGGCACGCCAACCTCTACGTCTTCCCGCAGGAGGCCGACTACACCGACGCGCGCCCGCTCGGCCCCACCTGGCATCGGATCGACTCCAGCGTCCGCGAGACCGACGCCGTCTACGAGCTGCCCGCCGAGGTCGCCGACCGCCCCGAGGGCAGCGCGCTGATCTACCTCTCGCTCGGCTCCCTGGGCAGCGCCGACGTCGATCTGATGAAGCACCTCGTGGAGGTGCTCGGCCGGACCCCGCACCGCTACATCGTCAGCAAGGGCCCGCAGCACGCGGAGTACGAACTGGCCGCCAACATGGTCGGCGCCGAGTTCCTGCCGCAGACCACCCTGATCCCGCAGGTCGACGCGGTCATCACGCACGGCGGCAACAACACCACCACCGAGTGCCTGCACTTCGGCAAGCCGATGGTCGTGCTGCCGCTCTTCTGGGACCAGCACGACAACGCCCAGCGCATGCACGAGACCGGCTTCGGCTACCGCCTGTCCACCTACGCCTTCACCGACGAGGACATGGCTGCCGCGCTCGCCCACGTCCTGGACCCGGCGGTGCGCGAGCGAGCCGTCGAGGTCGGCGACGCCGTCCGAGGCCGCGAGGGCCTGCGCCGGGCGGCCGACGTGATCGAGCAGGTGGGCCGCACGCACGCGGACGTCATACACGCCCCGGACGCCTCGGACGTGGAAGCATCGCACGCGTGACGCTCCCGACCTGGTCCGCGCTGGTCGCGGCCGCGGACCCCGCCCTGGTGCTGCCTTCGGGGGAGCGGCGAGCCGAGGTCGACGTGCCCGGCCCGCTCGCCCTGGACGGGCTGCTCGACCTCGGCGAGGGCCACGCGGTGGCCGTCGTCCGCTCGGCCGACACGGCCCGCTGGACCGTCCCGCTGGTCAGGGACGGCGACGCCGGCGCGCGTCTTCGTCGCTCCCGGCCGGGCGACGGCACGGCCGAGCGCCTGGTGAGGGCGTTCGCCCGGGGCGGCATCGACCCCGGTGGGCGGTTCGTGGCCGAGGTCTTCGGTGAACGGGAGCGCCTCGAAGGGGAGCGCGGCATCACCGTCGACCAGACCAACGAGAGCGTCATCGTCGGCGAGCGCGCCGTGGTCAAGTGGGCGGTCCGGCTGCCCGCCGAGGGCGAGCCGGGCAGCCCGGCGGCGCAGCGGATCGCCGCGCTGGCCCGCGCCGGCTTCGCGGACATGCCCGAACCCCGGGGACTGCTCACCCTCGCGAACGACGAGGAGAGGCCGGTGCTGCTGGCGAGCGTCGTCGCGTACCTGCCGGGCGCCGAGGACGGCTGGGAGTGGGCCGTGGACGACGTCCGCCGCCTCGCCCGCGGCGAGCTCTCCCTGGACGGGGCGCTGGCCCCCGCACAGCGGCTCGGCGAACTCACCGCCCGGATGCACGCAGCCCTCGCCACCTGCGGCCGCACCCCCGCGTCCGCGGCGGCGGTCGCCGCCTGGGGCGACCGGATGCGGGCCGAGCTCGACGAGGCGGTGGCCCTCGTCCCCGGTGCCGAAGGCGCGCGCCTCGCGGCGTGGGCGCCGCGGATCGCCGACGCCTACGCGGAGTTGGCCGACGGCGCCCTCGCCGGGACACCGCTGATCGACGTGCACGGTGACTTCCACGTCGGTCAGGTCTTGAGGGTTGGGCACAGTTCGAAGGTCGGACACCACCTGCGGGCCCAGGAGCGCTACGCCGTCGTCGACTTCGACGGCAACCCGGTCCTCCCGGCCGAGCAGCGCGCCGCCCGGCAGCCCGCCGCCCTCGACGTGGTCGGCATGGCGGCGAGCCTCGACCACGTCGGACGCGTCGTCCTCTTCCGCACACCGGAGGTCGACCCGGCGCCGGTCCGGGCGTGGATCGCCGCCGCACAGCGCGCCTTCCTGGACGCCTACCGCGCCACCCTGGCCGCGTCGGGCGCGGGCGACCTCCTCGACGAGCGGCTGGCGGTGCCGCTGCGCCTGGCGCAGGAGGTGCGCGAGTACCTCTACGCCGTGCGTCATCTCCCGCACTGGGTCTACGTGCCCGACCTGTCCCTCGCCGACCTGCTTCCGGAGAACTGATCGTGGACCCCTCCCTCTTCGCCGCCGACCTCGCGTCGAAGTCCATCCACCTGACGGCCCTGGCCGACCACTTGGCGCAGGACGACCCTTGGCGGGTGCTGCCGGGCGACGTCCGCCGCGTCGTGTTCACCGCGATGGGCTCCTCCGCCTACGCCGCCGGGGTCTGCGCGGCGCGGCTCCTGGCGCGCGGACTGGACGCGGTGAGCGTGCCGGCCAGCAGCGGCCTGCCGCCCGCCGTCCGCGAGGGAGACGTGGTCGTGGCGGTCTCCGCCGGCGGCGGTTCGCGGGAGACCCGGGCCGCGATCGAGCACTACCGCGACCGCGCGCCCCTGGTGCTGCTGACCAACAAGCCGCAGTCGCCGCTGGCCGCGTCGATCCCGCTGGTGGTGGACCTGCGCGCGGGAGTCGAGGCGGGCGGCGTGGCCTGCCGGTCCTACCAGCACACGCTGGTGCAACTGCTGGCCCTGGAGCGGCACCTGCTCGGCCTCGACCACGTCTCGAACGGTCGGGGTCTGCCGGCGCTGGTGCACGCGGCCGCCGCCGCGACCCGGGACCTGGCCGAGCGCGCGGACGTCTGGCTGCCGCAGGTGCGCCGACTGCTCGACGGCCCGCAGGGTACGCACGTCGCCGCGCCCGCGCACCGGTTCTCCTCCGCGCAGCAGTCCGCGCTGATGCTGCGCGAGGGCCCGCGTCGCCAGGCCTACGCCTGTGAGACCGGCGACTGGTCCCACGTCGACGTCTACCTCACCAAGACGACCGACTACCGCCTCCTGCTGCTCGCCGGTTCGCCCTGGGAGGACGAGATGATGGACTGGGTCGGGCAGCGTGGCTCGACCGTCGTCGCCGTCGGCGGCGAGGTCCCCGGCGCCGCGTACGCGTTGCGGTACACAGGAGACACGGACGACGACGTCCGCCTGCTGTCGGAGACCCTCGTCGCCGAACTGCTGGCCTCCCGCCTGTGGCTCGACCAGGAGTGACCTAATGCTGAACGCACGCGCCGGCCTGCCGGCCCGCCCGGAGGACCTCGTCGACGTCGCCCGCCTGGTGACGGCCTACTACGCCCTGCACCCCGATCCGGCCGATCCGGCGCAGCGCGTCGCTTTCGGCACCTCGGGCCACCGCGGCTCCTCGCTCGCGGCCGCGTTCAACGAGGACCACATCGCCGCCACCAGTCAGGCCATCTGCGAGTACCGCGAGGCCCAGGGCACGGACGGTCCGCTCTTCCTCGGCGCCGACACCCACGCGCTCTCCGAGCCGGCCAGGGTCACCGCGCTGGAGGTGTTCGCCGCCAACGGCGTGACCGTGCTGCTCGACAGCGAGGACGGCTACACCCCGACCCCGGCGGTCTCCCACGCGATCCTCACCCACAACCGCGGCCGCACCACCGGCCTGGCCGACGGCGTGGTGGTCACCCCCTCCCACAACCCGCCCGCCGACGGCGGGTTCAAGTACAACCCGCCCAGCGGCGGCCCGGCCGGTTCCGACGCCACCGCGTGGATCCAGGACCGCGCCAACGAGATCATCGCGGGCGGCATGAAGGACGTCCGCCGCATCCCCTACGCGCGGGCCCTGACCGCGCCCGGTACCGGTCGCCACGACTTCCTCGGCGCCTACGTCGCCGACCTGCCGAGCGTGCTGGACCTCGACGCGGTCCGCGCGGCCGGGGTGCGTATCGGCGCCGACCCGCTGGGCGGCGCCTCCGTCGCCTACTGGGGCCGCATCGCCGAACAGCACCGGCTCGACCTGACCGTCGTCAACCCGCTCACCGATCCCACCTGGCGCTTCATGACGCTGGACTGGGACGGCAGGATCCGCATGGACTGCTCCTCGCCGCACGCCATGGCCTCGCTGATCGCGCAGCGCGACCGCTTCACCATCGCGACCGGCAACGACGCGGACGCCGACCGGCACGGCGTGGTCACCCCGGACGCCGGGCTGATGAACCCCAACCACTACCTCGCCACCGCCATCGACTACCTCTTCACCCACCGCGCCGACTGGCCCGCGCAGGCGCGCGTCGGCAAGACGCTGGTCTCCTCCGGGATGATCGACCGCGTCGCCGCCGACCTCGGCCGCGAGCTGGTCGAAGTGCCGGTCGGCTTCAAGTGGTTCGTCGACGGGCTGGTCGACGGCGGGCTCGGCTTCGGCGGCGAGGAGTCCGCCGGCGCGTCCTTCCTGCGCCGCGACGGCTCGGTCTGGACGACGGACAAGGACGGCATCCTGCTGGCCCTGCTCGCCGCCGAGATCACCGCCGTCACCGGGCGGACGCCCTCCCAGCGCTACGCGGACCTGACCGCCCGCTTCGGCGACCCCGCCTACGCCCGCGTTGACGCGCCCGCCACCCGCGAGCAGAAGGCGCTGCTGGCGAAACTGTCCCCGGCCCAGGTCACCGCCGACAGCCTGGCGGGGGAGCGGATCACCGCCGTCCTCACCGAGGCGCCCGGCAACGGCGCGCCTGTCGGCGGCATCAAGGTCACCACCGCCCACGCCTGGTTCGCGGCCCGCCCTTCGGGCACCGAGGACGTCTACAAGATCTACGCCGAGTCCTTCCTCGGCCCGGACCACCTCGCCCAGGTCCAGCAGGAGGCGAGGGACGTGGTCACGGCGGCGCTGCGGGCCTGAGCCTCAGACCTGGTCGCCGGCGCCGGCGGCGTCGTCGTCGGCGCTGAGGGGCTCGGCCGGGCCGTGCAGGGCGGCGGCCTCGGCCTTGAGGACGCGCAGCGAGCGGCCGAGGGCGCGGGCGGTGCCGGGCAGGCGCTTGGCGCCGAACAGGAGCAGGACGACGAGGGCGATCAGGGCGATCTCCAGGCCGCGGTTCTCCAGCACGGTGGTTCCTCTCGGTGACGGCGGTGAAGGGTCAGGCGGTGCGGGTTCAGGCGGTGCGGGTTCAGGCGGTGCCGGGTCAGGCGGTTCCGGCGAAGCCGGTGCCGTCCAGGGTCCAGTGGGAGTCCAACTCGATGCCGAGGGAGAGGTAGACCTGGGCGGCCACGTCGACGTGCCGCAGCCCGCGCGGCACGCGGCCCGCCGGGAGGCCGGGGCCGCGGGCGGCGACCCAGGCGGTGCGTTCGAGGTCGCTGTCGCCGCCGTGGCCTCCCTCGTCGCGATGCCCGTGATCGGTCACCACGATGACCGTCCACTGCTCGCCGTGCCGCCCGGGGCGTTCGTCCAGACCCTTGAGGAGGCGGCCCAGGCGCCGGTCGGCGTTCTCGATCGCCGCCCGGTACTCCGCGCCGCAGCCGAGGAAGTGGGCGGTCTCGTCGACGGCCCCGAGGTAGACGAAGGAGGCGTGCAGCTCCTCGCCGGAGCCGAGCACCCGGGCCGCCTCGGCGGCGACCCCCTCGTCGCACTCCTCCCACGCCTGGGGGGTGTCGGCGCGCGGGGCGAGGTAGCCGAGGCGGCTCGGCGCGCGGAAGACCGGTCCGCCCTGCCGGGCGAGGAAGAGCGGCTCCCAGCCGCCGACGGCGTAGGTGCGGCGGCCGCGTTCGGCGGCCAGCCGGGTGGTGAAGTCCGGGAACACCTCGAGCCGGTTGCCGTCGAAGCGGTTGCCCCACACGCCGTGCCTGGCGACGCCGACGCCAGTGACGATCGTGGTCCAGCACGGGCCGGACATGGTGGGCGTGCCGGCGTCGATCTCGATCGGCGCGAGGAACCCGGCGTCGGCGATCGTGTCGAGGTGCGGGGTGTCCACCTGCGGCAGCAGGTCCAGGCGGACGCCGTCGATGCCGACGACGAGGACGTGGCGGTCGGTCATCTCGGTCCTGTCATCTCGGTTCTCAGCTCTCTTCGAGCGGGCGGGCGCCTGCGGCCGCGTCGACGCGACGCAGGCGGATCAGGGTGCTGGCGTAGTCGCCGCGCGGCAGCTCCAGCTCGATGCCGTGGTGCACGAGGACGGCTCCGGCGTGCTCACGTCCGGCGTCGTCCCGGTACGTCGCCGACGCGTCGAGCGCGGGCAGCGGCAGCGGGGCGGCCTCGTGGCCGAAGCGGGTCGTGGGCCGCCAGGCGAGGAGCACGTGCTCGGCGCCGTCCTCGGCCGCGTGGTGGACGGCCGTGACGCCCCCCTGGCCGCTCAGCCGGTGGGCGCGGCCGCGCTGCACCACCGGGCGGATCTCCTTGTAGCGCGCGACCAGCTCGGCGGCCTCCTTCAGCTCCGCCTCCGACCAGTGCGTCAGATCCCCGCCGAGGCCCAGCGCTCCCGCCATGGCGACGTGGAAGCGGAAGCGCAGCGGCGTGGTCCGGACGGTGGCGCCGTTCGGGCTGTCGGTCACCCACGCGGCCATGGCCTGCGCGGGGTAGAGCTGGCTGAAGCCGTGCTGGATGCCGATCCGGTCCACCGGGTCGGTGTTGTCGGAGGTCCAGGCCTGGTCGGTGCGGGCGAGCACGGCCAGGTCGACGCGCCCGCCGCCGCCCGCGCAGGCCTCGATGCGCAGGCCGGGGTGGTCCGCGCGCAGGCGGTCCATGATGCGGTGGACCGCGCGGGTGTGGTCGACCCAGAGCCGGTCCGGATCGGGATGCCCGGGCCGACCGGCCTCGGTGAAGGGGCGGTTGGCGTCCCACTTGAGCCAGTCGACGGCGTTGTCGCGGACCAGCCCGTCCAGGGTGCGCAGCGCCCACGCCTCGACCTCCGGGCGGGCGAGGTCGAGCATGAGCTGGTCGCGCAGTTCGGTGGCGTCGCGGGTGGGGGAGTGCACGACCCAGTCGGGGTGGGCGCGGAACAGGTCGCTGTCGCGGTTGACCATCTCCGGCTCCACCCACAGGCCGAACTCCATGCCGAGCCGGTGGACCTCGTCGGCGAGCGGGCGCAGCCCGCCGGGGAAGGCACCGGGGTAGGGGGTCCAGTCGCCGAGCCCGGCGGTGGCGTCCCGGCGGCCGCCGAACCACCCGTCGTCGAGCACGAACAGTTCGACGCCGAGGCCCGCCGCCAGCCCGGCCAGGCGGAGCTGGCCGTCGAGGTCGACGGCGAAGCCGGTCGCCTCCCAGGAGTTGTAGAGCACCGGACGGTCCTGAGCGGGTGCGGGCAGCACGTGGGCGCGCACGTACGCGTGCCAGGCGCGGCTGGCGCCGCCGAAGCCGCCGTCGGTCCACAGGCCGGTGAAGACGGGCGTGGTGAGGGTCTCGCCGGGGGCGAGGCTCCAGCGCAGGCCCTCGTGGCCGAAGCCGCCGGTCCAGGTGGCGCGGCCGACCGCGTCACGGTGCACGGTGATCCGCCAACTGCCGCTCCAGGCCAGCGCGGTGCTCCAGACCTGCCCACTCTCCTCGGTGGCGGTGCCGTCGTCGAGGGCGAGCCAGGGGTGGGCGTGGTGGCTGGTGAGACCTCGGCGGCTGGTCAGCGTCGTCTCGGCGACGGGCAGCCGGTCGCGCTGGAGCTGGAACTCGCTGTTCCAGCCGCCGACCAGGTGGCTGATCCGGTAGTCGGGCAGTCGGGGCAGCGTCCAGGAGGCCGAGTCGAGTCGGTCCACGGTGATCGGGTCCGCGTCCGCGTCCCGGTCGCCGGTGTGGCTCAGCTCGACCCAGCGTTCGACGACGTCGCTGCCCGGCCGGACGCGATAGCCCAGCACCGCGCCGAGCGGGTAGCGGCGGTCGGCCAGCAGCAGCCGCAGCTCGACGGTGCCGTCCGCGTCGGTGTGCTGCCGCGCGTCCTCGAAGTGCCACTGGGCGCCCACGGTGCCGTCGGCGAACCGGACCTGCAACCCGGCGGGGCCGAAGCGGTCCCCCGTCTGGATCCCGAGCTCGTCGGCGGCTGCGTCGGACTCGAAGCTGCTCCGGGCGGGCGAGACCCGGTCGGGCAACGCGGCCAGGGCGGCGGGGTCGAGCGGCGGGCCCCAGTGGACGTGGCGGGGGCTGCCGTCCGCGCCGATCCGCACCGCGTAGAGGCTGCCCGGGGTGTGGAGCAGGGCGAGACCGAGGTCGGAGTCGTAGCGGGCGGTGACGCTGGGCTGATCTGGCAAGGCTTCAGTTCCTCGGCGAGCGGCGGACGATGGGGTGGCTGCGAGGATCCGGGCAGACTCTCGCAGCCGGGCCGAGGCTAGGTGAGACACGCCCTCGGATTCAATACTTGACGAAGTTATTTATTAACCCCTAGTTTCCAGGCATGTCCTCGACGAGCCGATCGCTGCAACTGCTCGACCAGGCCCCGCCCGCCGCGGCGTCGGTCCTGGCCACGCTGCTGTCCGCCGGCCCGCTCAGCCGGGTCGAGCTGGCCCGGCGGCTGGGGCTGTCCTCGGCCGCCGTCACCAAGGCCGCGCGTCCCTTTCTGGACGACGGCTACCTGCACGAACTCGCCTCCGAGCGCACCGCGCCCGGAGCCGGGCGACCGGTCAGTCCGCTGGCCGTCACCCCGGACCGCGAGTTCTTCGTCGGCATGAAGATCACCGACACCGGCCTCTACGGTGTGCTGTGCGACCTGCACGCACAGGTCCGCTCCTCCCGCCGGACCCGGCTGCCCGACCTGCAGCCGGCCACGGTCCAGCGGGCGCTCGCCGTGATGGTCGACGACCTGCTCGACGGGCCGCTCGACGTGCGCGGCGGCGCGGCGGCGCCGCAGAGCTCCGGGCCGCGCCCGCCGGTCCGGGAGCGGACCCACCAGCTCGGCATCGCGGTCTCCGGGGACGTGGACCGCGGGACCGGGCGGGTGCGCCGCTCGGGACGGCTCGGCTGGCACGGCGTCGACCTCGGCGCCCTGGCGGCCGAGGCCACCGGCCTCACGGTCACCGTCGAAAACGACGTCAAGGCCCTTGCGGTCGCCGAGCACTGGTTCGGGGAGGGCGCGGGCACCGACTACTTCGCGCTGGTCACGGTCGGCGCCGGGATCGGCTCCGCCCTGGTGGTCAACGGCCGCCTGCTGGCCGGCGCCTACGGCGTCGCCGGAGAACTCGGCCACCTGTCCGTCGATCCGGACGGGCCGCGCTGCCACTGCGGTGCGCGCGGCTGCGTCGAGGCGATCGCCTCGACCGGCGCGGTGCTCGCCGGGGCACGTGAGGCGACCGGGCGGGCGGAGCTCACCATCGAGGAGGCGGTCGGACTCGCCCGCGCGGGCGATCCGGTCGTGCGTGAGCTCTTCGCCCGCGCCGGGCGCGCCATCGGGACCGGGGTGGCCTCGCTGGTCAACATCGTCGGGCCGGAGCGGATCGTCATCTCCGGCGAGGGGGTCGAGGTCAACGACCTCTTCGAGGCCGAGCTGCGCGAGGCCTTCGCCGAACACTGCTTCGGTGCCGCCGCCGACTGCCCGCTGACGCTGCGTCCGCTGCCGTTCGAGGCGTGGGCGCGCGGGGCCGCCGCCGTCGGCATCCAGTCGCTCTTCGCCGCCGGTCGCGTCGCCACCCGCCCGCACCCGGTCCTCGCCTGAGCCCGCGTACGACCTTCAGGCCGTAACACCGCTGAGCCGCACCACCGCACGACGCAAGGACGCTCCACCGCAACGCCGCACCGAAGCACGCCAGTTGCCCGAGCCGTCCGGTGTCCCTCGCTGCCTGCCAGCAATCGTCGACGGACACCGGCCGGGCCGACGCACACCCACCCATCGCCCCACCATCACAAGGACGTGAGATGCGCGCACGCACCACCGAGCTTAGCCGACGCAGATTCCTGGGCGGCTCCCTCATGCTCGTGGCCGGCACGGCCGTCGCCGCCTGTAGCACCAACCCCAACGGCGGTTCTGCGTCCACCGGTTCAGGCGCCGCGACCACCCTGAACGTCTGGTTCCACGCGTACGGCGAGGCCGGCACCCAGCAGGCGGCGCTGCGTTACGCCGCCGCGTTCACCAAGGCCAACCCGAGCATCGCGGTCAAGGTCACCTGGGTTCCCGGCGACTACACCACCAAGCTCAACTCCACCCTGCTGACCGCCGACGCGCCCGACGTCTTCGAGTACGGCGACTTCGACGAGGGCTTCGCCACCAGCGGCCAGATAGCCGCGCTGGACGACATCTACGGCGACACCCGCTCCGACTTCAACCAGAACGACATCGACCTGCTCACCGCGGGCGGCAAGATCTACGGTGTCAAGTCGCTCGACGACGTCATGATGCTCTACTACCGCAAGAGCGCGCTCGCCAAGGCGGGTATCACCCCGCCGCGGACCTTCGATGAACTAGTCGCCGCTGCAAAGCAGTTGACCACCAAGGACAACAAGGGCCTGTTCATCGGCAACGACGGGGTCGGCGACATCCCCACCCTGGCGGTGTGGTCCAACGGCGGAGACCTGGTCGACGCGAACGGCAAGGCCGCCTTCGCCTCCCCGAAGGCCGTCGCCGCCATCGCGGGGCTGAAGCGGCTGCACGACGACAAGTCGCTGCTGCTCGGCTTCACCACCGACTGGTGGGACCCCTCCGCGCTGGTCCAGAACGTGGTGCCGATGCAGTGGGGCGGCCTGTGGTCGATGCCCGCCATCAAGACCGCCCTGGGCGACGACTTCGGCGTGCTGCCGTGGCCCTCCTTCACCGCCGGCGGCACCCCGGCGATCCGCGTCGGCGGCTGGACCAGCATGGTCAACGCCAAGGGCAAGAACGTCGACGCGGCCAAGAAGTTCGTGCAGTGGCTCTGGATCCAGCAGACCGACCTGCAGCGCGACTGGTCCGAGAGCTACGGCTTCCACGTGCCGCCGCGCAAGTCCGTCGCCGCCGCGGCCGACAAGCTGAAGCAGGGCGCCGCCAAGGAGACCGTGGACCTGGCCGCCAAGTACGGCCGCACCTACCCCGGCACCTGGGACAACAGCGTCTCCACCGCCTTCACCGCCGCCGCGACGAAGGTGATCACTGGTCAGGGCGGCGACCCGGCCCAGGTGATGGCCGCCGCCGCACAGCAGGCCCAGGCCGAGATCGACAAGCAGCGCGGCTGATGACTGCGACGGACACCCCCTCCTCCCCCCGCGCGGCCTCGGCGCCGCGCGGGGGGAACCCCGGATCCCGCCCGGCCGTGGTCGCCAAGGCCCGCCCGGACTGGCGGGCCCGCGGCGCCTTCATGCTGCTGACCGCGCCGGTGCTGGTGGGGCTCGGGATCTTCAAGTACGTGGCGATCGGCTGGAGCTTCCTGCTCAGCTTCAGCGAGGCCCGCGGCACCATCGCGCTCGGCCACTGGGTGGGCCTCGCCAACTACCGGCAGCTGCTGGGCGATCCCGCGTTCCGCACCTCGCTGTGGCAGATCCTGCTGTTCACGGCGTTCATCGTGCCGGTGACCTTCGTCGTCTCGCTCGGCCTCGCGCTGCTGGTCCACCGCATCCGGCGCGGGCGCGCCCTGTTCCGCACCAGCTTCCTGATCCCGGCGGCCGTCTCCTACGTCGCCGCCTCGCTGCTGTGGAAGATGTGCGTCTTCAACGGCCTTCCGGCGGGCATCGCCAACAGCCTCGGCCGGCTCTTCGGCATGGACTCGGTCGCCTGGCTCCAGACCACCTCGCCGCCGCTGTACTGGGTGGCGCTGGTGACGCTCCGGCTCTGGCTGCAGGTCGGCTTCTTCATGGTGCTGTTCCTGGCGGGCCTCCAGGCCATCCCGAGGGACGTCTACGAGGCCGCCGCCCTGGACGGCGCCACCGGGTTCCGGCTGCTGCGCCGGATCACGCTGCCGATGCTGCGCAACACCTCGGTGGCCGTGCTGATGCTGATGTTCATCGCCGCCTTCCAGGCCTTCGACGAGTTCTACAACCTGTTCAACAGCGGCCTGTCCGGCACCAAGTCCGCCCCGGTGCAGACGCCGCTGGTCTACCTGTACAACATCGCCCTCGGGGACCAGAACTACGGCCTCGGCTCGGCCGGCGCCTTCGTGCTCACGGCGCTGATCGTGGGCGTGACGCTGGTCCAGGGCCGGCTCACCGGCTTCGGCCGGGGCGAGGAGTGAGCGCCGTGGACATCACCCGCACCCTGCGCGGCAGCGGCCGCGGCCTGCTGGTGGGCCTGCTGACGGTGGTCTTCCTGCTGCCGTTCTACCTGATGCTGCGCAACTCGCTGATGGACACCCCGGGTCTCACCTCGCCGCACTGGACCTGGTGGCCCAGCCACATGCACTTCGAGAACTTCACCGCGCTCTTCGACGACCCGACCGTCAACATGAGTCAGGCGCTGGGCAACTCGCTGCTCATCGCGGTGATCACCGCGCCGCTGTCGACGCTCTTCGCCTCCGCGGCCGGCTACGCGTTCGCGCGCATCCCGATGCCGGGCAAGAACGTGCTGCTGGGCCTCGTCATCGCGACGCTGATGATCCCCGGTTCGGTGACCTTCGTGCCGAGCTTCGTCGTCGTCGGCTCGATGGGCGGCGTCAACACACTGTGGGGCATCATCGTGCCGGGGCTGTTCAACCCCTTCGCGGTGCTGCTCTTCCGCAACTTCTACCTGCGCTTCCCGGCCGAGATCGAGGAGGCGGGCCGACTGGACGGGCTGGGCTGGCTCGGCCTCTACCGGCGGGTGGCGCTGCCCAGTTCGGGCGCGATGCTGGCCTCGCTCGGGGCGCTGGCCTTCATCGACAGCTGGAACTCCTTCCTGTGGCCGCTGGTGATCGGCCAGGACCCGTCCGCGTGGACGGCCCAGATCGCGCTGTCGACCTTCCTGACCTCGCAGACCGTCAATCTGCCGGGTCTCTTCGCGGGGGCCGTGGTCACCATCGCGCCCCTGGTGGTGATGTTCCTGGTCGCCCAGCGCTACATCGTCGAGGGGATCGCCACGAGCGGTCTCAAGGGCTGACCCCTCGACCACCCGCACCACACCGCACGCACCTCACCGCACGGTTCGGCACCTCCCTCCACCCTCAACGGGAGCCAACGTGACACGCAGCAGACTGCTCCGACGCGGGATCGCGGCCCTGGCCGCGCTCTCCGCGCTCTTCCTCGGTACCACCGCGCCTGCCCGGGCAGCGGCCGCATCCAGCGGGCCTGGACCACAGGTGCTGACGGGTGCTCAGCTCCCGGCCTCCTGGACGGGGCCGCTCAGCACGCGTGGGCGGTACATCGTCGACGCGAACGGGAACCGCTTCAAGCTCAAGGCCGGCAACTGGGACGGCGCGGAGGGCCACTACCTCGGAAGCGGCTCGACCACCGATCCGGCGGACAACGAGCACGGCGAGGTCTCGTACAACATCCCGATGGGCCTGGACCGGGCGTCGCTGCCGCAGATCATGGCCGACTTCCACGCCCTCGGCCTGAACGCGATCCGGCTCCCGTACGCCAATGCGCTGATCCACGACACCTCCACCGTGCCGGACGTCGCCGTGGCCGCCAACCCGCAGTTGAAGGGCGACACCCCGCTCCAGGTGTACGACGCCGTCGTCGCGGCGCTCACCGCCGACGGGTTCGCCGTCATTCTCAACAACCACACCACCAGCTACCGCTTCTGCTGTGGTCTGGACGGCAACGAGCGCTGGGACAGCGGCCAGACCACGGCGCAGTGGGAGGCCGACTGGCTGTTCATGGTGAACCGCTACAAGGCCAACAAGCGCGTCGTCGGCGCGGACCTGCGCAACGAGGTCCGCCGCGACACCACCGACGATCCCAACTGGGGCTGGTACGACGGCCACGACGAGTACGCGGCGTTCGAGGAGGCCGGCAACCAGATCCTCGCGGCCGACCCCGACATGCTGATCATCATGGAGGGGATCAACTGGTACGGCATCCCCACCGACATCACCCCGCACGGGCGTCCGATGCTGACCCCGGTCGCGAACCTCTCCAACACGCTCATCGACTCCGGCAAGCTCGTCTACTCGGCCCACTTCTACGCCTACACCGGCCCCAACAACTCGGGCGCCGCCAGCGGCCTGGGCGCCACGAGAGACCCGCGCTACGAGGACTTCACCCCCGCGCAGCTCGCCCAGGTCGTGAGCTCCGAGGCGCTGTTCGTCACGCAGTCCGGCCAGCACTTCACCGCACCCGTCTGGGTCAGCGAGTTCGGCGCCGCCGGTATCGGCTCGACCGACACCAAGGAACAGGCCTGGTTCGACAACTTCACCAGCATCCTGGCCGCCAACGACACCGACTTCGCCATCTGGCCCCTCATCGGCTGGACCGACGCGAACGGCAACCTCCAGGACAACTGGTCGCTGCTGTCCTACGCCGCCAACGGCACCCGCACCGGCCTGGAGGACGGCGCCGACTGGCGCGCCACCGACTGGAACAAGCTCGTCAACGCGCCGAGCTACACCGGCCAGGTGCCGCAGGTGAACCACTGGAACATGCTCGACCTCGACCACGCCGACTACGACGTCTCCGCCACCATGCTCGCCCAGCCCGACTGGTCCTCGGGCAACCGCAAGGGCAACTGCCCGGACAGTGAGCGCTTGGTGGGGCTGGGACGCAGCGACAGCCGCGGCCTGTGCACCGACGCCAACGAACCCTCCAAGTCCGGCACGGCCTGGACCACCGTCACCGACGAGCGTTACGTCACCGAAGGCGACTGGGCATCGGGCTACAACAAGCTCCAGTGCCCCGACAACACCTTCGCCGTCGGCTACAGCGTCCACGGCAACGCCATGGCCGCCCTGCTCTGCGCCCCCTCCACCACCGAGCTGCCCACCACCGGCCACGACGTCTGGTTCGACCACGGCGACAACCGCCCCGCCACCGGCGGGTCGGTCGCCAGCGACTGGGCACCGGGCTACTACAAGGGACAGTGCGCCGACAACGAGTACGTCGCCGGCGTCGCCTACACCTGGAACTGGAACGACGGCGGCGTCCCCGACGCCCTGCTCTGCCGACCGCTGAGCTGACCCCACCACTGAGGAGCACCACGGCCATGCCTCGACTGGAGATCGCCGCAGACGGCTTCCGTCTCGACGACCAGCCCTTCCGCATCGTCTCCGGAGCGCTGCACTACTTCCGCGTCCACCCGGAGCAGTGGGCGGACCGGCTGCGCAAGGCACGGCTGCTGGGCCTGAACACGGTCGAGACCTACGTCCCGTGGAACCTGCACGCGCCCCGGCGCGGCGAGTTCCGCTGGGACGCGGGTCTCGACCTGCCCGGATTCCTCGACCTCGCGGCCGCCGAGGGACTGCACGTCCTCCTGCGGCCCGGCCCGTACATCTGCGCCGAGTGGGAGGGCGGCGGCCTGCCGTCCTGGCTGCTCACCGACGACGACATTGCTCTGCGCAGCCGCGACCCCCGCTTCCTCGCCGCCGTCGACGGCTACCTCGCCGCCCTGCTGCCCCCGCTCCTGCCCTACCTCGGCAGCAACGGCGGTCCCGTTGTCGCCGTGCAACTGGAGAACGAGTACGGCGCCTTCGGCGACGACGCCGGCTACCTGACCGAACTTGCCGCCCTGCTGCACCGCCACGGCGTCGACGTGCCGCTGTTCACCTGCGACCAGCCCGGCGACCTGGCCCGCGGCGGTCTCGACGGGGTGCTGGCGACCGCCAACTTCGGCAGCCGGGCCGCCGAGGGCCTGGCCCGGCTGCGCGAGCACCAGCCGAGCGGCCCGCTGATGTGCGCGGAGTTCTGGATCGGCTGGTTCGACCGGTGGGGCGGCATCCACCACCGCCGCGACGTGCGCGCGGCCGCTGCCGAACTCGACACGCTGCTGGCGGCCGGCGCCTCCGTCAACATCTACATGTTCCACGGCGGCACGAACTTCGGCTTCACCAACGGCGCCAACGACAAGGGCACCTATCGGCCGACCGCCACCTCCTACGACTACGACGCCCTCCTCGACGAGGCCGGTGACCCGACCCCGAAGTACGCCGCCTTCCGCGAGGTCCTTGCCCGGCACACACCCGTCCCTGCCGAGCCTGTTCCGGCTCCGGCGCCGAAGGCGGACTACGGGACGGTGGAACTGACGCACGTCGCGGGCCTGCTGGAGCAGGCCGACGCGCTCGGCGCCGCCGTCGGCGCCGAGCGGCCGCTCGGCCTGGAGGAGCTCGGCGAGCCCTTCGGGTTCGTGCTCCACGAGACCGAGCTGACCGCCCCAGGGCCGGTGCTGCTCTGCGCCGAGCAGGTGCGCGACCGGGCCCAGGTCTTCGTCGACGGGCAGCCCGTGGGCGTGCTGGAGCGGGAGAACCACGAGCACGCTCTGGCCTTCATCGCCCCGCGGGCCGGAGCCCGGCTCGCGGTGCTGGTCGAGAACCAGGGCCGGGTCAACTACGGCCAGGGCCTGCACGACCGCAAGGGCCTGCTGGGCCGGGTCACGGTCAACGGCCGCGAGCCCGGCGCCTGGCGCAGCCGTGCGCTGTCGCTGGAGAGCCTCGACGCCCTCGCGTTCGGCCCTGCCGACACTCCCGCGGTCGGGCCCACCTTCCACCGGGGCTGGTTCGAGGTGGACACGCCACGCGACACGTTCCTCGCGCCGGACGGCTGGACCAAGGGCCTGGCCTGGATCAACGGCTTTGCTCTGGGCCGCTACTGGTCCCGCGGCCCGCAGTCCACCCTCTACGTCCCCGGCCCGGTGCTGCGTCCGGGCCGCAACGAGGTCACCGTGCTCGAACTCCACGCCTCCGCGACGGGCGGGGTCCGGCTGCGGGACACCCCCGACCTCGGCGTCACCGAGGAGTGAGCCTCAGTGGAGGAGGCTGGCGCCCGTCGAGACGACGCCGAGCAGTGTCAGGCCCAGCGTGAGCGTGGCGATGGCCACGTTGAAGCGTCGGCGTGTGCGCGATTCCATCATGATGTCCCCCGGTCGCTCTGGTGATCCCCAGCCTCCGTGGTGTCCGGCCCGCGGTCAAGTCGGCGCCCCGCCCGGTGACGCGTTTCGCCCTCGTCCGCCCCGATCGGGGAGACTGCCGGGGTGAACCCCGCCTCTCTCGACCTGCCCGTCCGTAGCGCCGTCCCCGCCCTTCAGCACGCTCTGGAAGAGCGCAGGGTGGCGGTGCTGGCGGCGCCGCCCGGTACGGGCAAGACCACCCTGGTGCCGTTGACGCTGGCCGGGCTGGTCGATGGCGGCCGCGCCCGGCGGGTCCTGGTGGCCGAGCCGCGCCGACTGGCGGTGCGAGCGGCCGCGCGGCGGATGGCGTGGCTGCTGGGGGAGCCGGTCGGGGAGCGCGTCGGCTTCACCGTGCGCGGCGAGCGGCGGGTCGGGCCGCGCACCGTCGTCGAGGTCGTCACCACCGGCGTGCTGCTGCAACGGCTGCAACGCGACCAGGAGCTCGTCGGGGTGGACCTCGTCGTCCTGGACGAGTGCCACGAGCGGCACCTCGACGCGGACACCGCGCTGGCCTTCCTGCTGGACGTGCGGGCCGCGCTGCGCCCGGAACTCCAGCTGGTCTGCGCCTCCGCGACCTCCGACACCGCCGCCTGGGCCCGGCTGCTCCGGGGAGAGGCGGACGGCCCCGCCCCGGTCGTCGAGGCGCACGGCGTCCAGCACCCCGTGGAGGTCGTCTGGTCGCCGCCGCCGCGCCCGGTCCGGCCGCCGCAGGGCCTGCGCACGGATCCGGCGCTGCTGGAGCACGTGGCCACGACGGTCCTGCGGGCGCTGCGCGAGCGTGAGGGCGACGTGCTGTGCTTCCTGCCCGGCGCGGGCGAGATCGCCCGGGTGGCCGGGCTCCTCGGCGGGCCGCGGAACGGCTCCGTCGACGTGCTGCAACTGCACGGCCGCGCCGACCGGGCCGTGCAGGACGCCGCGCTGACCCCCGGCGAGCGCCGTCGCGTCGTGCTCTCGACCTCCGTCGCCGAGTCCTCGCTGACCGTGCCCGGGGTGCGCAGCGTCGTCGACTGCGGGCTGTCCCGTGAGCCGCGCACCGACCACGCGCGCGGACTGGCGGGCCTGGTGACGGTCCGTTCCTCGCTCGCGACCGGCCGCCAGCGCGCGGGCCGCGCGGGCCGCGAGGCGCCCGGCGCCGTCTACCGGTGCTGGGCCGAGGCCGAGGACGCTCTGGCCCGTGCCCTGCCGACGCCGGAGATCATGCAGGCCGACCTCACCTCCTTCGCGCTTCAGGCCGCGTGTTGGGGAGCGCCCGGCGCCCAGGGCCTCGTCCTGCCGGACGCCCCGCCGGCCGGGGCGATGGCTGCCGCCGGGACGACGCTCGCCGCGCTCGGCGCCGTCGACGAGGCGGGCCGGGCCACGGCCCGGGGCGCCCGGATCGCCCGCACCGGCCTCCACCCCCGGCTCGGCCGGGCGCTCCTCGACGGTGCGCCCCTGGTCGGCGAGCGCCAGGCGGCCGAGCTGGTCGCCCTCCTCTCCGAGGAACCCCCGCGCGCCCTGGGCGACGACCTCGCGACCGTCCGCCGCACGGTGCGCACCGCCAACGACCCCTATGCCTCCCGCTGGCGCGACGAGGTCCGCCGCCTCCGGACGACGAGCCGCCCGGACGGCGGCGGCGCGCGATCGCACAGCGGGGAGCCCGAGGAGTCGGTGCGGCTCTCGGGCGGCCGGGGGTCCGAGCCCGGTGGGCCGGGGGCTGTCGGGGAGGCCGAGGCGGCGGGGGTGATGGTCGGGCTGGCCTATCCCGAGCGGCTCGCGCGGGCCCGGAGCGCCAGGCCGCAGCCGGCGCAGGGGGCGCGCGAGCGGGGCGCGGCCTACCTGATGGTGTCCGGGACGGCCGCCGAGACGGCCGTCGGTTCCGGGCTGGCGGGCGCCGAGTGGATCGCCGTGGCCGTCGCCGACCGGCCGGCGGGGTCGCCGTCCGCGCGGGTGCAGCTGGCCGCCAGGACGGACGAGGTCACCGCCCGCCTCTGCGCCGCGCCGCTGCTGACCGACCGTGAGGAGGTGCACTGGGCCGTGCCGCCGGGTTCGCGCCGTGGCGACGTGACGGCCCGGCGGGTGGCGGCGCTCGGCGCGGTCGAGCTCGCCGCCGAGCCGCTGCCGGCGCCGGACCCGGCACTGCTGCGCGCGGCCCTGCTGGAGGGGCTCGCCGCCGAAGGCGTGGGCACGCTGCTGACGTGGTCGGCCGAGGCCTCGGGCCTGCGGGAACGGCTGGCCTTCCTGCACCGGGTGCTGGGGGACCCCTGGCCCGCGGTCGACGACCGCGCCCTGCTCGAACGCGCCGAGGACTGGCTGGAGCCGGAACTCACCAGGGCCCGCCGCCGCGCGGACCTGGAGCGGATCCCCACCGCCTCCGCCCTGGAACGGCTGCTGCCCTGGGCCTCCGGCGCCGCCGGACGCCTCGACGAGCTGGCCCCGGAGCGGATCACCGTGCCCACCGGCTCCCGCATCCGCGTCGACTACTCCGCCGACCAGCCCGTCCTCGCGGTCAAGCTCCAGGAGCTCTTCGGCTGGCGGACGGCGCCCCGACTCGCCGACGGGCGCGTGCCGCTGACGATCCACCTGCTCTCGCCCGCAGGACGCCCGGCAGCCGTCACGGCGGACCTGGCCTCCTTCTGGGGCGAGGGCTACCGCGCGGTCCGCGCCGAGCTGCGCGGCCGCTACCCCCGCCACCCGTGGCCGGAGGACCCGGCCACGGCCGAGCCCACCCGCCGGGCGAACCCGCGCAAGTGAGCCACGAGCAGGGCAGGCTCAGCCGCCGCCGAGCTGCTCGGCCCAGTCCGCGGGCACGCGCCCGGCGGGGCCGGGCACGGGCTGGTCGAGCGGGTGGCTGAGCGGCGCCGCCAGCGCGGGCCCGGTCTCGAAGAACTCCTCGGTCCGGTAGTTCCAGAACCACTCCTCCTCGGGCTCGAAGCTGCGGATGACCGGGTGACCGGTCGCCTTCGCGTGAGCGGTGGCGTGCTTGGCGGGGGAGTCGTCGCAGCACCCGATGTGGCCGCAGAGCGCGCAGCGCCGCAGGTGCACCCACCAGCCGCCCGCTGCGTCGCATTCGACACAGCCGGTGCCGCTGGGCGGAACGGTCGGGTCGACGGCGTTCTCCGGGATCATGGGAGCTCCTTCTCGTGGCTGAGCTTCTCGTGGCTGGACTCGTGGGTGGACGCGGCGGCGGGGCTGTCGGAGTCGAGGGGCAGCCGCACCTGGAACCGGGTGTCGCCGGGGACGGACTCGACCCGCAGGTCCCCGTGGTGGTGGTCGACCACGATGCGCCAGGAGATGTCCAGGCCCAGCCCGGTGCCCTCGCCCACGGGCTTGGTGGTGAAGAACGGGTCGAAGAGCCGCTCGCGGATCTCCGGCGCCACACCGGGGCCGGTGTCGCGGAACTCGACCAGCATCCGGTCGCCCTCGCGGGCGGTGCGGACGGTCAGCGTGCCGCCCGCGCCGGTGCTGTCGATGGCCCAGGCGGCGTTGTCGATCAGGTTCGTCCACACCTGGTTGAGCTCGCCCGGAAGGGCGGAGATCCGCGGCAGCGAGCGGTCGTAGTCCCGCACGACGGTGATTCCCGCGCCCAGGCGCCGCGAGAGCATCTGCAACGTGCTGTCCAGCAGCTCGTGGACGTCCGTCACCTGGTAGGGGGCGCGGTCGAGCTGCGTGTACTGCCGGGCCGCGCCCACCAGGTCGAGGACCCGCCGGGTGGCGTCCTCGATCTCCGCCAGCAGCAGCTCGGTCTCCACGGCGTGGCTCACGCCGAGCACGGCGGCACCGAACTCGTCCTCCGGCGTCGCGGCGGCGAGCCGGTCCAGCCAGTCCGCGTCGAGTCCGGCCTGGACGAGCGCCGGCGCGAGCTCCCAGGCCTCGGCGACGCCGCGGTCGGTCAGCCGATCGGTGATCGCGTCCTCCCGGTCGGCCGCCTCCACGGGACCGGGCGAGATGCCGGTCCGGGCCCGGGCCAGGGCTTCCTCGCGCAGCCGGTCGGCCTCGCTCCCGCCCGTCGCCCCGGGCGTGCGACCGGCCAGCTCGCGCAGCGCCGCGGTGGCCCGGACCGCCGCGGCGGCGGGGTTGCCCAGCTCGTGGGTGAGCCCGGCGGCCAGCGAGCCCAGGGCGAGCAGGCGTTCGCGCTGACCGATGGCCTCCTGCGTGCTCTTGGCTCCGAAGAACAGGCCCTCCAGAAGGTGGACGGCCATCGGGAACCACTCGTGCATGATCGCCGCGAAGGTCCCGGCGGGGAGGGCGAAGAACCGGGAGGGCTCGGTCACCCGCATCGAGTTGTTGTAGACCTGCGGCACCTGGTCACCCAGGTAGGCCTGGAAGGCGCCCGCGTAGACGCCCGGCGCGGAGGCGCGGGTCACCTCGACGTCCTGGCCGCCGACGTGACGGGAGAGCACCACCGTCCCGTCCAGCAGGACGTACAGCTGCGCCGCCGGATCGCCCTCGCGGTAGACCGGCCCGGCCGGGAACCGCTCCACGTGGCCCTCCCGGCAGAGGCGGGCCAGCTGGTCGGGTGTCAGCTTCTCGAACAGGAAGAGCGAGCGCAGCTCCTGCGGGTCGCACCCGCTCGGGGTCCCGCCGTCGCCCGTCATGACTGCTCCAGGTAGCGGTGGACCAGCATGACGGCCATGGCGCCCTCGCCGACGGCGGAGGCGACCCGCTTGGCCGACTCCGAGCGCACGTCGCCGGCCGCGAACACGCCCGGCGCGCTGGTCTCCAGGTGGTAGGGCGGCCGGTCCAGCGCCCATCCCGACGGCGGGCGCCCGTCCGCCGTCAGGTCGGGGCCGGTCAGGACGAAGCCGTGGGCGTCGCGCAGCACGGTGCCGTCGAGCCAGTCGGTCTGCGGCGCCGCGCCGATGAAGACGAACAGCCAGGCGGCGTCGACGGTCTCGGTGCGGCCGCTCGCGGTGTCCAGCAGGGTCAGCCCCTCCAGGTGGTCCTTGCCGTGCAGCTCCCGCACCACGGTGGTGGTGCGCACGGTGATCGTGGGCGCCGCCTCGACGCGTTGGAGCAGGTAGTGCGACATGGACTCCACGGCGGACGGTCCGCGGACCAGCAGGGTGACCGACCGGGCGCCCCGGGAGAGGAAGAGGGCGGCCTGCCCGGCGGAGTTCGCGCCGCCGACGATGTACACGTCCTGGCCCTGGCAGTTCGCGGCCTCCGTCAGGGCCGAGCCGTAGTAGAGACCGCGCCCGGTGAGCTCGGCCGCGCCCGGCACGTCGAGCTGCCGGTAGCTGACCCCCATGGCGAGGATCACGCTGTGCGCGGAGACGGCCGAGCCGTCAGCGAAGCGCAGCGTGTGGGCGCCGCCGCTCGGGTCGAGCGAGGTCACCTGGCGGGCCGTGAGCATTTCGGCGCCGAACTTCGCCGCCTGGCGGCGGGCCCGGTCGGTCAGCTGGGCACCGGAGATCCCGTCCGGGAACCCCAGGTAGTTCTCGATTCGTGAGCTCTGCCCGGCCTGGCCGCCCGTCGCGGAGCGCTCCACCAGGATCGTCCGCAGCCCCTCCGACGCCCCGTACACGGCCGCGCCCAGACCTGCCGGTCCGCCGCCGACGATCACCAGGTCGTAGAAGTCGGCGGCGGGCGTGGTCGACAGCCCGACCAGGTTGGCCAGGGCCCGCTCCGCGGGTTCCACGAGGGCCGTGCCGTCGGGGGTGACGACGAGGGGCAGGTGCAGGCGGTCCGCGCCGGCGGCGGCGAGGAGGCGGTGCCCCTCCGGCTCGTCGCTGGAGTACCAGCGGTACGGCACCTGGTTGCGGGCCAGGAACTCCCGGATCTCCGAGGAGCGGGCCGACCAGCGGTGGCCGACGACCTTGGTGGTGCCGCTCTCCCGCCCGTCGGTGGCCGTCCAGCCCTCCAGCAGGTCGTCCACCACCGGGTAGAGCTTCTCCTCCGGCGGCTCCCAGGGCTTGAGCAGGTAGTGGTCGAGGTCGACGACGTTGATCGCCTCGATCGCTGCGCCGGTGTCGGCGTACGCGGTGAGCAGGACCCGCCGGGCGCCGGGGAACAGGTCCATGGCCTGCTCCAGGAACTCGATCCCGCTCATCCGGGGCATCCGGTGGTCGGCGAGGATCACCGCGACGTGTTCCCCGCGCAGCTTGAGCTCCCGCAGGGCGTCCAGGGCCGACTCGCCCGACTCCGCCCGCATCACCCGGTAGGCGTTGCCGTAGCGTCGCCGCAGGTCCCGGGCGACGGCGCGGGACACGGCGGGATCGTCGTCCACCGTGAGGATGACGGTCTGCGCGGCCATGGGCCTCCTCGTGGACGGTGGACGGTTGTCTCCCATGCACGAGTCTGCGGCCTGGAGCGCCCGCCCGCCAGGAAGGGCACCGACCCGGCGTCAGCGCCGCGCGGCCTCGACCGGCCGTGCCCGTCCCGCCGGGGCGGGTGCGGATACCTCCAGGTCCGCGGCGGCGCCGCGGCGCCGGGAGCCGCGTGACAGGGCCTCGTACGTCAGGCCGCGGACCAGAGCGTGCCGTGGGAGGCCAGCACGGTCACGGCCAGGACGACGAGGTCGGCGACACCCAGGGCGATGCCGAGGCCGGCCCGGACCGGGCGGCCGGTGCGGCGGGCCAGGGAGACGACGGCCAGGACGATGGCGGCAGGGCCGAGCACCAGGTTGAAGACGAGCAGGCCGAGCAGGCCGAGGATGAACGAGGCCACGGCCGTCTGGTCGGCGTCGAGGGACCGTTGGCGGGTGGCGGCAGAGGTGGTGGTGGTCGTGTTCACGGGTGCCTCCGGGAGGGGGTCAGTGCTGCTGGCGGCGGGCGAGGTGCTCGCGCGCGGCGAAGGCCAGGAGCCAGGCGGCGATCGCGGCGGCGCTGGAGAGGAGGACGGGCGAGCTGGTGTGGAACGCCGCGCCCGGGAGCAGGGCGACGGCGGCGAGGGCGAGCAGGAGACTCATGGCGAGGCTCTTCTCCGGTGGAGGTGGCAGGGGTGCGGGCACGTGAACTTTCAGCGAACACTTGTAATGACAACTGTTCGCTGACTTCTGCATCCTAGGCCGGGTGGCGGATTTCGGCAAACAGTTGTTTACTCACTGGCGTGAGTCAGACGACAGGAGCCCGGCAGGCGCAGAAGCAGCTGTCCCGCCGCGCCCTCATGGACGCCGCGCTGCGGCTGCTGGAGCACCAGAGCTTCTCCGGCCTGGGCATGCGCGAGGTCACCCGCGAGGCCGGGATGTCACCCGCCGGCTTCTACCGGCACTTCCGCGACCTGGAGGACCTCGGTGTCGCGCTGGTCGAGGAGGCCGTGGACAGCCTGCACGCGATGATCCGCGCCGCCTTCGCCGAGCAGGGCGAGCCCGAGGGGCTGATCGACCACGCGGTCCAGGTGATCGCCGACCACGTCCGCGAGCACCGCGTCCACGTCCGCTTCATCGCGCGCGAGCGCTTCGGCGGCGTGCGACGCGTGCGTGAGGCGATCGCCGCCGAGCTGGAGCGGTTCACGGCGGAGGTCGCCGAGGCGCTCGCCGCACAGCCCGTCTCCGCGCGCTGGAGCGAGGCGGACCTGCGGATGGTCGCCGAGCTCTACGTCGACCACATGGTCCTCACCGCCGCCGCCCTCCAGGAGGCCGACGCGGAGAGCGAGCAGCGCATCACCGCCACCGCGCGCCGCCAGCTCCGCCTGATCAGCGTCGGGCGGCGTCATTGGGCAGTGGGCTGACGCACCGTCAAAAGGTGGTCGCCGTGTGCGAGGATGCACGCGGCAGGGCGAACGGAGCTGGGCGAACGGGTGAGGGGGCGCGCATGGGCGACGAGCTGGTTTCCGCGGTCCAGCTGCGGGCGACCCTGCTGGAGCTCGCCGACTCGCTCGGTCCGACGTCGCGCCCCGAGGTGGTCCGCGCGTGGACGGACCCCGTCCTCGTCCACGGCCCCGAGCCGGTCGGCCACCGGCAGCTCGCCGTGGTGGCCGTCTGCACGGCCGACGGGTGGGCCACCGCCGCGACGGGTCCGGCCCGTTCGACCCGGGGCGGCTGCGAGGTCGAGGTGCGCCGGGGCGTCGGCTGCGAGCTGGTGACCCTCACCGGCTGGACGCCGGCCGAGTTCGCCGACCCCCGCTACGGGCAGCCGGAGGTCACCCGCAGCACCGCCCCGGGCCTGCTCTGCGACTACTGCCACGGCTGGGGCGTCTGCCTGGAGTGCGAGGGCACCGGACGCAGCCGCACCAAGCGCACTGGCTACGGACGTTGCTCGTGCTTCGGGAGCAACCACGGGGTGGGCAGGTGCCTGGAGTGCGCGGGCCGGGGTCACTACTCCCCTCGCGCGCGGAGCGCGGGAGAGCCGCCGGTCGAGGCCGGGCACGCCACCCTGGTGGCGGCGCTGCGCGACATCGCCCACCGCACCTGTGCCTGCGGTGAGTTCCGATGCCACTGGCGCACGACCGCGAGCCCGGCCGAGGGTGGCCGCGTCGCGCGCTTCGAGGGCCCGTGCCAGGGCTGCGGGGCGGGGCGCTGCTACGCCTTCTCGCTCCCGAACCGGGCGGCCTGACCGGCGGGTTCGCCCCGGATGCCCGGAAAATCCGGTGCGCGGGCCGCACCTGACGGCTCCTACCCGCTGCTGGGTGGCATCGCCGCCGGACTGACCCTGGTCGCCGACGCCGAACTGGCGCGCGCCCACGGCATCGCCATCGCGGCGGTCAACGCCGAGGCGCACCGACGGGGCGTGCGACGTGCTGCGGGTGGCGGGCCGCGAGCACGCCTACCTCGTCCCGCGCTGGGCGACGCTGCCGTTCACCCCGCGCGGCCCGGTCTTCCACCTGGCCTGAGCGCGGGCGAGCACGGCCTCGAGCTGGACGGGCGGCCACCTCCCGTGTCACCGTGGCGCCCTTCGAGCGGGGGGTGGCGCGTGCGAACGTGGGTGGCCGGGCCGCTGCGGGCGGCACGTCTGTGGGCCGGGCACGTGCGGATACGGGCGCGCACCCGCGGCGCAGGGTGGGGGCTGCCGTCGCCCGCCTGGCCGACGAGGCGGGGATCGCCTTCGCGCGATACCTGCTGCCGGCCCTCGTGGGAGAGGGGCCGGACTTCCGCGGGCCGGTCAGTCGGGCCCTGTTCCCCTGGCGCCCGTCGGCCTGGCTGGCCACCCGGCGCTTCCGGCGCCCTCCTCCGCCGGACTCCCCTCAGCCGGGCGCCCGGCAGGCCGCCCGACGCCGGTGACGCCCGGCGCCGGTGACGCCCGGCGCCGGGCGAGGTGCGTGCGGCGCCGTGTGGCCGAGCGACGGCTCCCGGGTGAACACCGCGCCGACGGCAACGCCGAGGGGCGGACGCGGCTGTCGGAGCCGCGCCACGGCCGGGTAGTGTGCGCGCCCGTGAACGAGCACATACGTCCGCGCCTGTCGCGCCGTGCGCTGCTGGCCCTCGGCGGCCTGACCCTGCTCACCGGCTGCTCCTCGCCGGCCGTGGCGCGCGGCGCGGGCGCGCGGGCGTCCGCTACGGGTCGGGGGGCGTCCGCCACGGCGGGGCCCTCGGGCGGTGGCGCGGGCGGCGTCTCGGGCGGTGCATCGGCGGGTGCCTCGGCGGCGCCGTCGGGTTCGCCGGTGACCGGCGCGGGGACGGGCCTGCACTCCGGCTCCGGCACTCCGGCGCCCGGCGCGAGCCCGAGCGGGGACGGCGGTCCTCAGTTCTACGTCCACCAGGGCCCGCACGCGATCGCGCTGACCATCGACGACGGCCCCGACCCCCGCTGGACCCCGCAGGTGCTGGCCCTGCTGGACCGGTACGGGATCACCGCGACCTTCTGCCAGCTCGGCCAGCAGGCGGCGCGCTTCCCGGGCCTGGTCGCCGAGGTCTCCGCACGGGGGCACCTGCTCGCCAACCACACCTGGACCCACGCCGACCTCTCGCGCACCCCCGTACCCGGCATCCGCGACGAACTGGCGCGCACCAGCGAGACGCTGGAGCGGCTGACCGGGGTGGAGCCCACCTTCTTCCGGGCCCCGTACGGCGCCTGGTCGCGGCAGGTCCTCGACGAGTGCCGCCGCCAGGAGCTGACGCCGCTCGACTGGTCCGTGGACCCGCGCGACTGGTCGCGCCCCGGCGTCGACCACATCACCGACACGATCCTGCGCACCACCCGTCCCGGCTCGATCATCCTGGAGCACGACGGCGGCGGCGACCGTTCGCAGACGGTCGCGGCGCTGCGCGTGGTGCTGCCGCGCCTGCTGGACGAGGGCTACACCTTCGTCACGCCGTGATCTGACGGATCATCAGATGTCATCCCCCAGGCCGTTGCCTTGCCGCCGGATCTGATGGATAGTCAGATATTCTTGCGGCGCCGCGCGCAGCACAGCACTCCGTCACAGCCTGGAGGACCCACCGTGGAATTCGGCATCTTCGTCAACGGGTTCATCCCCGGCCCGGCCGCGCACGACCGGGCCTCGGAGCATCTCGCGCTCCGCCGCGAGATGGAGATCGTCATCAAGGCGGACCGGCACAACTGGAAGTTCGCCTGGTTCGGTGAGCACCACTCGCTCACCGAGTACAGCCACATGTCCGCGCCCGAGGTCGCGATGGGCTACGTCGCCGCCCGCACCGAGCGGATCCACCTCGGCACCGGCATCAACTCGCTGTCGCCGCGCAAGGAGCACCCGGTCCGCTTCGCCGAGCGCGCGGCCATGCTGGACCACATCACCGAGGGCCGCTTCGAGTGGGGGACCGGACGCGGCGCGGGCTCGCACGAGCTGAAGTCCTTCAACATCATGGACACCGACTCCACCAAGCCCGAGTGGGACGAGGTCTCCCGCGAGATCGTGCGGATGTGGGAGCAGTACGACTACTCCTTCCAGGGGCAGCACTTCACGGTGCCGACCCCGCACAACATCCTGCCCAAGCCCTACGGGCACTCCCACCCGCCGATCTGGATGGCCTGCGGCAACCCGCCCTCCTTCGCCAAGGCCGGCTCGCTCGGCATCGGTGCGATCGCCTTCAACTTCGAGCCGATCTACAACCTCAAGGGCCGCATCGAGGCCTACAAGGAGGCGGCGGAGAACCCCGTCGAGATCCTCGGCGACTACCAGAACAACAACGTCATGATGACCAACGCCGTCGTCTGTCTCAACGACCGCAAGCGCGCCCGTGAGATCGCGCTCTCGGCGGGCAACGCGTACATCGTGACACTGGTCAACCTGTACCACGACACCATGCCGAAGTCGGCCGACGGCATCACCTGGCCGGAGCCGCCGATCAACATCGGCGCCTTCGGCGGCGAGGAACTGCTCGACGAGCTGATCGCGGGCGGCTACCTGCTGTGCGGCACGCCCGACGAGGTCTGCGAGCAGGTCGAGGCCTACCAGCGGGTCGGCTGCGACCAGCTGGTGTTCGGTCTGGCCGGCGGCATGAGCTTCGAGGAGCACCTGGAGATGGTCGAGCTCTTCGGTGACCGGGTCATCCCCGAGTTCGACCGCAGCCCGGAGATCTCCACCGAGGTCTACCGCCGTGGCGCGGGCGCGCCCAAGTACCCGCCGTTCAACGGGCCGGTCGACCCCGAGCTCAAGCACACCGTGCTGCCGCTCAGCGCGATCCTTCCGGTCCAGGACTGAGCGGGTCGATCGCGTCGAGCAACGCCGGCAGTCCGTCGTCGAGCATCCGGCCACGGACCCGGCGTGCGGACGCCGAGCCGGATGACCCGCGGAGCCGCTTCGCCGCCTCCGCGCCGATCGGCCTGGGGGAGGTCGCCACCGAGACGACCCCGGAGGAACCGCTCGGCCGCGTGACGGCGGATGTCCGCCGCGCGGCCGATGTCCTGACACGGGGCTTCGGTTCGGTCCCGGGCCTGGGCTGAGGCCCAGGCGACCGGCCGGCTCAGCCGGCGTCGTGAGCGGCCTGGGCCGGAGGGAGGCCGGGGCTGCCGCTGAGCGCGGCGCCCTTGCTGGTCGCGGAGTCCGCGTAGTCCGCGGTGTCGGGGTGGGGCGGGCGGGGCGCCGGTTCGGAGAGCCACCAGTGGACGAAGGCAGCGGGGAGCCGGACGGGCTCGTGGCGCGGGATCACGTTCGCTTTCATGGTCACCACCCTGGTGGTGGTTCCGGGGGTGTGGGGGAGTAGCGCGGGGGCGGCGAATCCTGGCGAACCGAGCAGGTGCGCTACGCCGCTCCCGGCTCCCGGCACGCGCCATGCGCGGCGTCACCGTCCTGGGGGCCTCGGGCGACAACGGCGCCACGGACGCGACCTTCGACCCTGGCGGTGGGGGTTCGGCGCGGTCGGTCTGGCCGGGCTGGTCTGGGCGCTGGTGTGGCTGCGGCTGGGCCGCGAGGGGCCGGAGGGACGGGCACCTACCCTTACCCGGTCAACTCCTGGCCGTCGGCCGTACTCAGGCGAACTCGGGCGTGGCCGGGGCGGGCACCGGGCCGTCGAGCGCGCCCCGGTTCTCCGGCATACGCAGGCTCACCATGCGGTACCAGCCGCCCAGCCGCTCCCACGCGTAGACCCCGTGGATGCCCGCGGTGATCACCGCCGCCTTCGCCCTCGGCCAGCGCAGGATCTCCGCCATCCGGCCCATGACCGCGAGACTCACGTCGCGGTAGACGCGGATCTCCGCCGCCGCACTCGCGTCGAGCAGGTCCTTGATCTCCCGGCCCCGGCCGTCCGCCGCCAGGCGCAGCAGTTCCTCGTGGCAGTAGGCGAGGTGGTTGTCCTCGTCGCGGCAGATCATCCGTACCGCCTTGCCGATGCCGGGGTCCTCGCCGAAGTAGTGCCGCAGCATCCGCATCTGCTCGGAGGCCCGCTGCTCGGTGACCCGGCTGTGGGCGAGGTAGGCGACGACGTCGTGCTCGTCCAGGCGGGCGTCGGCCCTGAGCTTGAGGTGGGACAGACCGATGCCCATCCGTTCGAGGATCATCGTGTAGTCGGTCTCCGGCGGCACCGGGACGGGGGTGAGCCCGCGCTTGTGCAGCAGCGCGTGGAAGATCCGGCCGTGCTTGTCCTCGTCGGCGCCGTGCCGGGCCACGCGTGGGGCCAGGTAGTCCAGGCCGGCCGGCAGCAGCGCCGCGATCCGCCCGTTCTCCCAGCCGCCCTGCGCCTCGCCGCTCGCCGCGATCGAGCAGAACAGCCGGAACGCCTCGTCGTCGTCCAGGATCTCCTGGAACACACTCTTCGCCGTCAGCACATCGTCACCCCATCCGGCCGGTCCGTGCGCCTTCGTCCCAGCCTTCGCCAGGCACTGCCCGGTCACAACCGCGGTGAGCCCGGGTGGGTGACACGGCCGGCCTCAGGGAGCGGGGACCGCCCGGGTGCTCCAGGCCTGTTCCAGTGCGGAGGTGAAGGCCGCCGGGGGCTGGGCGCCGGAGACGCCGAGGCGGCGGTCGAACACGTAGAAGGGGACACCGGTCGCACCCAGCGCCGCCGCCGTCGCCTCGTCCTCGCGGACGGCGTCGGCGTAGGCCGCGGGGTCGGCGAGGACCTCGGCGGCGCGGTCGCGGTCGAGTCCGGCCTCCACCGCGAGGGCGAGCAGTCGGCCGGGCGCGAACGGGGAGACGTCCCCGTCGAAGTTCTCCCGGTAGAGCAGGTCGAGCAGGCGCTCCTGCAGGCCCTGCGCCTCGGCGAGGTGCAGCAGGCGGTGCATGTCGAAGCTGCTGGCCACGTCCCGCTCGGCGCCCCGGTAGGCCAGGCCCTCGCCGTGGGCGTGCGAGGCGATCTGCTCCTCGGCCTGCCGGGCCTGCTCGACGCTGATCCCGTACTTCGCGGCGATGGCCGGCAGCACGGGACGCGGCTCGCCGGAGGCCTCGGGGTCGAGCTCGAAGGAGCGGTGGACCACCTCGACCTCGTCGCGGTGCGGGAAGACGGCGAGCGCCTTCTCGAACCGCGCCTTGCCGATGTAGCACCACGGGCAGTTGATGTCGCCCCAGATCTCGACGCGCACGGTCTTGCTCCTTGCTCCGGTGTTCTGTGCTCCAAGCTCTCCCTCCAGATTACATGAGGTGCTCAATAGTTCTCATGCTGAAGCTGGACGACGGCCATCGGCACTTGTTCGTAAGCAGTTGCCGAAACTTGCCGTAAGAATTTCCACGGAGTTATTGACGCGCTCATTCCGGCTGCGGGATGGTCTGCTACGCGGCGGGGTGGCCACGGCGGGCGTGGCCGACGCCGCGTCCCCACCCCCTGGCCCCTGCGGGATCCGGCGCGCCCGGTCGTCCGCGGCCGGGCCGCGCGCAGAGAAGAGCTCCCATGAAGCGCATCACGTCGCAGCGCAGAGCCGGTGCCGGACGTGGCACCCGACCCCGTTGGGCGGCCGTCGGCGCCCTCCTCGCCGGTGCGGTCCTGCCGCTGACCGTGCAGGCCGCACCCGCGCGGGCCGCCACCGCGCCGAACGGCGGCGACGTCATCGCCAACCTCTTCGAGTGGAACTGGACCTCCGTCGCCAACGAGTGCACGACGGTCCTGGGGCCCAAGGGCTACGGCGCCGTCGAGGTGGCCCCGCCGCAGGACTCGATCCGGCTGAACCAGAGCAGCCACCCCTGGTGGGAGGTCTACCAGCCGATCGGCTACGACCTCAACAGCCGCATGGGCACCGCCGCGCAGTTCGCCGCGATGGTGACCACCTGCCACAACGCCGGGGTCAAGGTCTACGCCGACGCCGTGCTCAACCACATGGCCGGCAACAACAACACCAGCACCGACTCCTACGGCGGCGACAGCTTCAACTCCGCCACCGAGAGCTATGCCCAACCGGGCTACACCAGTGCGGACTTCCACACCTCGCCCGCCAACTGTCCCAACTCCGACCTGTCCATCTCGGACTGGAACAACCAGGCCCAGGTGCAGGAGTGCGACCTGTCCAGCCTGGAGGACCTCTACACCGAGACCACGCATGTGCGGCAGACCGAGGCCGGCTACCTCAACAGCCTCGTCGCCGACGGCGTGGACGGCTTCCGGATGGACGCCGCCAAGCACATCAACCAGGCCGACATGGCCGCGATCCTCGCCCAGGTGCACAGCACCACCTGGACCGGCTCGCGTCCCTACGTCTACCAGGAGGTGATCCCGGGCAGCACCAACTCCGCGCTGCAGCCGGCCGCGTTCGAGTCCAATGGCAGCGTCATCGAGTTCACCTACGCCCAGGACCTGAAGGCGCAGTTCACCGGCAGCATCGCGAACCTGAAGACCTTCGGCCAGAGCTGGGGCCTGGAGCCGGCCGCCGCGTCGACCTCGATGGTGACGAACCACGACACCGAGCGCAACGGCAGCACGCTGAACTACAAGTCGGGCGCGAGCTACCTCCTGGCCAACCTCTTCGAGCTGGCCTGGGGTTACGACGTCCCGCAGGTCTACGCGAGCTTCGACTGGACCAACAGCGACGACTCGCCGCCGGCCGACGCAGGCGGCTTCGTCACCAACACCGACTGCAGCAACGGCTGGTACTGCACCGACCGCAACCAGGGCGTCGCCAACATGGTCGGCTGGCACAACGCCACGGCCGGTCAGTCTGTCGCCAACTGGTACGACGACGGCACCAACCTGATCGCCTTCAGTCGGGGCGACCGCGGCTGGATCGCCATCAACAACGAGTCCGCCGCCAAGACGATCACCGTCGAGACCGGCCTGCCCGCCGGCAGCTACTGTGACGTGATCCACGGCGACCTGACCCCCGCGACGGGCGCCTGCACCGGCTCGACGGTCACCGTCGCGACCGGCGGCACGGCCACCGTCACCGTCCCCGCGATGGACGCGGTCGCGCTCTACCTCCCGACGGCCGCCTCCGGCACGTCCGGCGAGAGCTTCGGCGTCAACGAGACGACGAGCTGGGGCCAGAACGTCTACCTGGTCGGCTCGATCCCGGCACTCGGCAGCTGGAACACCGCCCAGGCCGTCCCGCTCTCCTCCTCGGGTTACCCCGTCTGGCGCGGCACCGTCAGCCTCCCGGCGAACACCTACGTCGAGTACAAGTACATCCTCAAGAACTCCGACGGCTCGATCACCTGGGAGCCCGGCAGCAACCACTCCCTGACCACCACCTCCTCCGGCTCCACCGGCACCGTGACCGACACCTGGTAGCGGTTAGCCTCTGGGGTATGGAGCGACTCACCCTGCACGGCACGTCCGTCACCCTGCGGCCCGCGGAGGTGGCGGACGTGCCCGAGCTCGTCGTCATCAGGGAGACGCCGGAGGTCCACCGCTGGTGGCGCGGCGGTGCCGACCTCGCGGCGGAGATCACCGCGGACCTCGCCGACGACACCACGCCCACCCTGGCGATCGAGCACCAGGGCCGCGTCGTCGGGGCGATCCAGTGGCACGCCGAGGACGAGCCGGACTACCGGCACGCGGGCATCGACGTCTTCCTCGACCCCGCCTGCCACGGCCGGGGCCTTGGCGTCGACGCCGTCCGCACCCTGGCCCGCTACCTCGTCGAGGAGCTGGGCCACCACCGCCTCACCATCGACCCCGCCGCCGAAAACACCGCCGCGATCCGCTGCTACGAGAAGGTCGGCTTCCGCCGCGTCGGCGTCCTGCGCGCCTACGAGCGCGGCGAGGACGGCACTTGGCACGACGGCCTGCTGATGGACCTGCTGGCCGAGGAGCTGACCTGATGGAGGCGGTGGAGGTCCTGGCCCTCTACGCCGAACTCGACGTGGCGGGCGCGCCGGTGTGGATCGACGGCGGCTGGTGCGTCGACGCGCTGCTCGGGCGGGAGACCCGCCCGCACGCCGACCTGGACGTGGCCGTCGCCCGCGATCACGTCGCCCGCCTGGTGGACGTCCTGGCCGCCCGCGGCTTCCGGCCGCGCGGCGAGGAGGGGGCGACGCAGTGGAACTTCGTCATGGACGACGGGACGGGCCGCGCGGTCGACGTCCATGTCTTCGCCTTCGACGAGCGCGGCGAGCACGCGTGGGGCATCGCCTACCCGGCCGCGTCCCTGGCCGGGACGGGCGTTCTCGGCGGGCAGGAGGTGCGCTGCATCGCGCCGGAATGGATGTTCCGCTTCAAGACCGCCTATCCGCCGGCCGAGAAGGACCGGCACGACGTGCGCGCCCTCGCGGAGCGCTTCGGCTATCGGGTTCCGCCGACGCATCGGTGAGGTGCGATCAAATGATCTGGATCATTGACACCTGATCAGGTTGCTCCTAGATTCGCTCCGCCGCCCCCGCCAGCGAGGAGCACCGCCATGCCCGAGTCGCCGCTGCCGTGCGAGTCGTCGCTGCCGCCCGAGGACCGCGACCTGAGCCCCTGGACCGGCTGGACCCGGGCCCACTGGGAGGCGGTCGCCGACGGCCTGCTGCTGGCCGCGCTGCGGCACGCCGGCCCCGAGCAGGCCCTGGTCAACCTGCCCGGTCCGCGTCCGAGCCGGTCCGGCACGCGCTCCGACGGGCTGGAGGGCTTCGCCCGTACCTTCCTGCTCGCGGCCTTCCGCGTCGCGGGCGCCGGTGGCGACGACCCGCACGGGCTGCTGCCGCGCTACGCCGCCGGCCTCGCGGCGGGTACCCGCACGCCGACGGCCGATCCCGACGCGACCGCGCAGGACCCCGTCTCCTGGCCCGTCGTCACCGACCGCAGCCAGCCCATCGTCGAGGCCGCCTCCGTCGCGCTCGCCCTGCGGCTGACCCGGCCCTGGCTCTGGGACACCCTCGACCCGGCGGTGCGCGAGCACGTGCGCGTCTGGCTCCGCGAGGTGCTGGTGCGCGCCCCGGTCGAGAACAACTGGTGGTTCTTCCCCGTCACCGTCGGCGGCTTCCTGACCGAGGTCGGCGAGGGGGAGGACGCCGATCTGGCCGTCAGGACCGTCGCGCGCGGCCTGGACCGGATCGAGACCTGGTACCGCGGCGACGGCTGGTACACCGACGGTCGCCCGCGCGCCTTCGACCACTACAACGGCTGGGCCTTCCACCTCTACCCGGTGCTCCACGCCTACCTCGGCGGAGACCGGGCCCTGGCGGACCGCTACGGTGCGCGCCTGGAGTCCTACCTCGCCGGTTACGCCGCCACCTTCGGCGCCGACGGCGTCCCGATGCACCAGGGCCGCTCGCTCACCTACCGCTTCGCCGCGGCCGCCCCGCTGTGGGCGGGTGCGCTCACCGGCCGCACCCCGATCAGCCCCGGCACCACCCGCCGCCTGGCCTCCGGTGCGCTGCGCCACTTCCTCGACCGGGGCGCGCTCGACGCGGACGGCCTGCTGACGCTCGGCTGGCACGGCCCCTATCTGCCCGCCGTCCAGACCTACTCCGGCCCCGCCTCCCCGTACTGGGCGAGCAAGGCGTTCCTGGGCCTGCTGCTCCCCGCCGACCACCCCGTCTGGACCGCGCCCGAGGAGCCGGCACCCGCCGCCCGAGCCGACGCGGTGCTGCCGCTGCCCGCGCCCGGCTGGCTGATCCAGTCGACCGCCGCCGACGGCATTGTGCGGCTGCACAACCACGGCAGCGACGACCAGTTCGCCGACGAAACCCTCCCCGACGACCCGCTCTACGCCCGGCTCGGCCACTCCACCGCGACCGCGCCCGTCCACACCGGCCCCGCCGACCAGCACCTCGCGCTCGTCGTGGACGGAGCGCCGACCGAGCGCGGCCCGATCCGCCCCCTGGGCACCGGCCCCGGCTGGGCCGCCTCGGCACACCGGCCGCACACGGCCGGCACCGAACTCCCTGGTGTGGACGTGGTCTCCGTCGTGCTTGCGCGCGGCGCGCAGGAGCTCCACGCGCACCTCGTCACCGGCGCCGCGCCCGGCACGGAGGCCCGCCACAGCGGCTGGGCCGTGGCGGGGGAACGGACCACCGCCCGGAGCGTGGGCAGGACGGCGAGTGTCCGCGCCACCGGCGAGCGGAGCCTGGTCTCCCTGCTCCACGGCGGACCGGGATTCGACTCCGCTTGGACGGTGGACGTCGCCGAGGGCACGGCCTTCGGCCCCCGGGCAGGGTTCCCGGTGCTGTCGGGCACGGTCGGTGACGGCCCGTCGGTCTTTGTCGCCCACGCCCGACTCGACGGGTCCACCCGGGCGTCGGATGAGCCCGAGGCGTCCGGGCCACTCCCCGAGGTCGAACTCCAGGCCCTTGCAGCGGACTTCCAGCTCCGCGTGGTCTGGCCCGACGGCGGTCGGCAACTGGTGCGGCTGCGGATCGACGGCGGGGCCGAGGTCTGCGAGGGCGAGTTCGGCGAGGGCGGGTTCGGCGGGGGAGCGGCCGCGACCGGCTGACGCCGCCGTGCGGCCGGAGAGCTCGGGACGTCGCCAGGTCGTTGCGCGCCCAGGGCTGAGCCGAGGGCTGAGCCGAGAGGGCTGAGAGGGCACCGGTTCAGCGGCAGGGCGTTCCGGTGCCCCCGCAGGAGGGCCGCACCACCAGGTCCGGCAGCAGCTGGACGTGGTGCACCGGCAGCGCCCCGCGTGCGGCGTGGTGACGCAGCAACAGCTCCATCGCGGCGCGGCCCACCGCGTACTTGGGCGGGGCGACCGCCGTCAGCGGTGGGTCGGCGAGGGCGGCCACCACGTCGTCGTAGGAGACCACCGCCAGGTCCTCGGGCATGCGCACGCCGCGCGAGCGCAGCAGCGGGGCGAGCCGGAGGGCGTCCTGGTCGTTGTGGACGAGGGCCGCGCGGATGCCGGACGCGGCCGCCTCGACCAGGGTGGACGCGACCGCGTCGAGGTCGGGGGTCACGTGGTCCAGCTCGACGACCGGGACGGGCGCGAGCCCCAGGGCGCGGACAGCCTCGGCGTAGCCCGCGCGGACCTCGTGGGCGGTCCAGGAGTCCGTCCGCGCGGCGAGCAGGACACGGTCGTGGCCGAGGGAGACCAGGTGGCGCAACGCCGCGAGGACACCCGCGCGATGGTCGGAGCCGACGGAGTCGAGGCGGGCGAGAGGTCCGGCCGCCGGTGGCCGCCGTTCCACCAGGACGGTCGGGACCGGCAGTTCGCCGATCCAGTCACCCGTCTCCGGCCCCCTCTCGGGAGTCCAGCTGGGCGTCAGCAGCAGCCCGCCGGCGCCGGACCGCAGCAGTTGCGCCACCTGCACCCGGTCGTCGGCCGCCCGGTACGCGGACACCCCGAGCACCAGCCGCGCCCCGACCTGGTCCGCCGCGGCGCGGGCACCCGCGATGACCTCGTCGAAGTAGAGGCCGACGGTCGGGACCAGCATGCCGACCACCAGGCCGCGCCCGTCGGGGCCGACGGCGGGCGCGCCCTGCGGTAGCGCGACCGCGCCGTGGGAGCGGCGCAGCGCGCCCTCCTCGGCCAGCGCCGCGACGTCCCGCCGGACGGTGACCGCCGCGAGCCCGATCTCCGCGGCGAGATCCACGACCCGCACCGTGCCCTGGGCGCGCACCACCTCCAGGATGCGGGTGCGGCGTTGCTCGGGCGTCAGGGTCACGGCTACCTCCCGGTGCAGGCCGGGGCAGGGCTCTGCGGCCCCGGTCCACTGCGGGGATCAGTATGTATCATTCGATCCCGACCCGATCGAGAGCGGGTGCACCCGTGGTGGAGCACCCGGTCAGAAGCCCTCCGGGGCCGGATCCGTCGGGCCGAGATCGGCTGCGTCGCACAGCTCGAGCCACCGGCCGGGGCCGTGCAGCTCCAGGACGGTGATCTCGTTGCGCCCGGCGCGCCAGAGCGGCGCGGGCGCGTAGAGGGTGCGCTGCGGTCCGACCTCCCAGTAGCGGCCCAGCGCGAAGCCGTTGAGCCAGACCATGCCCTTGGTCCAGCCGGGCAGGGCGAGGAACCCGTCGGCGGGCGGCTCCTCGCCCAGGTCCAGCTCGAAGCGGTGAAACGAGGGCCCCGCCGCGTCCGACGCGTCTGCGCTTGCCGCTTCCACCGCGTCCGCGCCCACCGCGTCCACCGCGTCCACCGCGTCCACCGCGTCCGCGCCCGACGTGTCCGACGGCGAGGCAGCGAAGGGCAGTTCGGGCAGCAGGTCCAGCGGCAGCGGGCGGATCTCCCAGCCGAACTGGTACTGCCGCTCCAGCAGCACCCCACCCGTGATCCCCTTGCGATCGGCCGTGTCCGGGCCGTAGTTGACCCGGCCCTGGCTCTCCACCAGCAGGTCGAGCCGGGCTCCCGCGGCCGGCACACCGAGCGGCACCGCGCCCAGCGGCTCGTTGCGGTGCAGCGTGCCGAGCTCCTGGCCGTCGAGGAAGACCTGCGCACGGTCGGCCAGCCCGTCGACGCGCAGCTCCACCTTGTCCAACGGGCCGCGCAGTCGCGTGCGGTAGAGGATCAGTCCGGTGGACTGGCCGAGCGCCTCCATCGGCTCCGGCTCCAGCCGCTCCACCGGCTCACCCAGCAGGTCCAGGCAGTCGAAGAGGGCCGCCCGTCCCGTCCGGCGCCCGATCCGGCGCGGTGCCAGACGCGACGGCGCGGGCGGCACCGGATGGGTCACCGGGCCCGTGTGCCGCTCGATCACCTCGCGGAACGCGTGGAACTTCGGCGACAGCTCGCCGCCCTCGCCCACCGGTGCGTCGTAGTCGTAGCTGGTCGCGATCGGCAGATAGCGGCCGTCGTAGCAGTTGGCGCCGTTCCACCAGCCGAAGTTGGTGCCGCCGTGGCCCATGTACAGGTTCACCGAGGCCCCGGCCGTCAGCAGTTCGTCCAGGACCCGCGCGGACTCCGCCGCCTCCCGGACCCGGTGCGGCTCGCCCCAGCTGTCGAACCAGGCGTGCCAGTACTCCATGCACACCAGCGGGCCGCTCGGCTGGTGCCGGCGCAGGCAGGCGAGCGCCTCCTGCGGGCGGGAGCCGAACGTCCCGGTGGCCAGCACACCCGGAATCCTGCCGCCGAGCTGGAACCAGTCCTCCGCGCCGTCGGCGGTGAACAGCAGGCAGGTGACCCCGCGCCGAAGCAGCCCGTCGTGCAGGTGGCGCAGATAGCCGGCGTCGTTGCCGTAGCTGCCGTACTCGTTCTCCACGGCCATCGCCACGATCGGCCCGCCCGCCTCGGCCAGGAGTGGCGTCAACCGCGGCAGCAGCGCGTCGAACCACGCGTCCACCGCGGCCAGGTAGACCGGCTCGGAGCGCCGCAGCCGCAGGCCCGGCTCGGTGAGCAGCCAGGCGGGCAGCCCGCCCGACTCCCACTCGGCGCAGATGTAGGGGCCCGGCCGGACGATCACGTCCAGCCCCAACTCGCCCGCGAGCGCCACGAACCCGGCCACGTCGTTCCAGCCGGAGAAGTCGAACCGGCCGCGCTCGCGCTCGTGGACGTTCCAGGCGACGTAGGTCTCCACGGTGTTGACGCCCATGGCCCGCAGCCGCTCCAGCCGGTCGCGCCAGAGCTGCGGGTGGACGCGGAAGTAGTGGATCGCCGCCGAGACGATCCGGTGTGGGCGGCCGTCGCGCAGGAAGCCGTCCCCGGTGGTGGTCAGCTTCACGGTGCGGCCTGTTCCGTCAGATGGGTGCGGTGGCGTTCGACGAGTGTGCGCAGGGTCTGCTCGCCCGGGGTGTCCCAGATCTCCTGGTTGAAGATCTCGACCTCGGTCCAGCCGTCGTATCCCGCGTCCGCCACCAGGCGGGCGATGCGCGGGATGTCGATGTGCCCGTCGCCCACGTGGCCGCGGCCGAGCAGCGCGTCGGCCGGCAGCGGCAGCAGCCAGTCGCACACCTGGAACGCGTGGATCAGCCCCGCCGCCCCGGCCCGCCCGATCTGCCGCTCCAACTCCGGGTCCCACCACACGTGGTAGGTGTCGACGACGACGCCGGTGCCGTGTCCGGCCGCCTCGGCCAGGTCGATCGCCTGGCCGAGGGTCGAGACGACGGCGCGGTCGGCGCAGAACATCGGGTGCAGCGGCTCGATCGCCAGCCGCACGCCCTTCGCCTCGGCGTAAGGGCCCAGGGCGGCGATGCCGTCCGCGACCAGACGCCGGGCGGCGGGCAGGTCACGGCTGCCGGCAGGGAGGCCGCCGCAGACGAGCACCAGGGTGTCCGTGCCGAGCGCGGCGGCCTCGTCCACGGCGCGCCGGTTGTCCCGCACCGCTCCGGGCTCGGCGAAGAAGCCGCCCCGGCAGAGGCTGGTCACCGTCAGCCCGGCCTCGCGCACCAGACGGGCCGCCTCGCCGAGACCGGCCTCGGCGACGCGGTCGCGCCACAGACCGATGCCCCCGATCCCGGCGGCGACGCAGCCGGCGACGGCCTCGGCCAGCGTCCAGTGCTTGGTGGTGGCGGTGTTGAGGGAGAGACGGTCCACGCTCACGGCCGGAACCCCCGCTCGGCCAGGACCGCGCGCATCCGGGCGGTGGCGAGCTCGGTGTCGGGCAGCGCGCCCGCCTCCAGTGCCAGCACGAACAGGCGGCTCAGATGAGTCAGTTCACGGTGGTCCTGGGCGCCGCCCACCATGGCGAAGTGGTCCTGGTGCCCGGCCAGATGGGCCAGCAGGACGACGCCGGTCTTGTAGTGCCGCGTGGGCGCCGCGAACAGGTGGCGGGCCAGCGGCAACGTCGGCTCCAGGATGGCGCGGTAGCCGTCGGTGTCGCCGCGGTCCAACGCGGCCAGCGCGGTGGCGGCGTGCCGGGCCAGCGGGTCGAAGACGCCCAACAGGGCGTGGCTGAACCCCTGTTCGTCACCCAGGATCAGCTCGGGGTAGTGGAAGTCGTCTCCGGTGTAGAGGCGGACGCCGTCCGGCAGCGCGCGGCGCAGCGCGATCTCGCGGTCCGCGTCGAGGAGGGAGACCTTGATGCCGTCGACCTTGTCGGCGTGGTCGCGGATCAGCGCCAGGACGTGCGCGGCGGCCTCGTCCAGGTCGGCGGAGCCCCAGTAGCCGGCGAGCTGCGCGTCGAAGTCCGTACCCAGCCAGTGCAGGATCACCGGCTGCGCGGCCTGGGCCAGCAGCCGCCCGTACACCTCGGCGTAGTCCTCCGGGCCGGTCGCGGTCGCGGCCAGGGCACGGCTCGCCATCAGGATCACCTGGGCGCCGGACTGCTCGACGACCTCCAACTGCTCTTCGTAGGCGGCCAGGATCTCCTTGGGGGTGTGCGCCTTCGCCGGGTCGAGCTGGTCCGTGCCCGCCCCGCAGGCGAGCAGGCCGCCGACGGACCGTGCGGCCGCACCGCTGCGGGCGATCAGTTCGCGGGTCGCGGGCCAGTCCAGGCCCATGCCGCGCTGGGCGGTGTCCATCGCGTCGGCGACGCCGAGCCCGAGGGACCACAGGTGGTGGCGGAAGGCGAGGGTGGTGTCCCAGTCGACGGCCGCGGGCAGCCCGGGGCCGTTCGGACGGGCCGGGTCGGCGACGACGTGCGCGGCCGCGAGGACGGTGCGTGAGCGGGCCGGGGCGACCCTCTCCGGGAGGCCGGGGACGGGGACGGCCTCGGGCAGGCGGTAGGAGACCGCGCCTTCGGCGAGCGGGAGCAGGATCGAGGACACGCGGAACTCCTAGAGCGAGAGGTCGGGCACAGCGACTCGGCGGCCCTCGGCGGCGGACTGCAACGCCAGCTCGGCGAGCTGGACGCCGCGCGCGCCGGAGAGCAGATCGTGCGGGAAGGGCTCGTCGGCGACGACGTGGGCGAGGAAGCGCTCCCACTGGATCTTGAAGCCGTTGTCGAACTCGTCGTTGTCCGGCACCTGGTGCCACTGCGCGCGGAACGGCTCGGTGGCCGGCAGGTCGGGGTTCCACACCGGCTTGGGCGTCCCGGCCCGGTGCTGGAACCGGCAGTTGCGCAACCCGGCGACAGCGCTGCCCTCGGTCCC
This sequence comes from Streptacidiphilus sp. MAP12-33, assembly GCF_041261265.1. NCBI lineage: Bacteria > Bacillati > Actinomycetota > Actinomycetes > Kitasatosporales > Streptomycetaceae > Streptacidiphilus > Streptacidiphilus sp. MAP12-33. Next base: position 11,260 of record NZ_JBGCCA010000023.1, on the reverse strand, counting down.
GTCGACCTGGAACTCCACCAGCTCGTCCCGGTCCACGCGCACCGCCCAGGAGGAGTTGATCTGCGCGACCACGCCGCCGTCGAGCTCGAAGACGCCGTAGGCGGCGTCGTCGGCGGTGGCCACGTAACCGCGGTTCCGCTCGTCCCAGCGCTCCGGCAGGTGGGTGGCGGCGTGCGCGTAGACGGACTGGATCGGGGCGAAGAGACGCTCCAGCACGTAGTGCCAGTGCGGGAACATGTCGAGCACGATGCCGCCGCCGTCCTGGGCGCGGTAGTTCCAGGAGGGCCGCTGCGCGGACTGCCAGTCGCCCTCGAAGACCCAGTAGCCGAACTCGCCGCGCACGGACAGGATCCGGCCGAAGAAGCCGCCGTCGATCAGGCGCTTGAGCTTGAGCAGGCCCGGCAGGAAGAGCTTGTCCTGCACCACGCCGTTCTTGACGCCCGCCTCGTTCGCGAGCCGGGCCAGCTCCAGGGCCTCGGTGACGGACTCGGCCGTGGGCTTCTCGGTGTAGACGTGCTTGCCGGCCGCGATCGCGGCGCGCAGGGCCTTGCCGCGCACCTGGGTCAGCTGGGCGTCGAAGTAGATCTCGTTGGCCGGGTCGGCGAGCGCGGCGTCGAGGTCGGTGGTCCAGGCGGTGAGGCCGTGGCGCTCGGCGATGGCGCGCAGCTTGTCCGCGTCGCGGCCGACCAGGACCGGCTCGGGCCACACGACGGTGCCGTCGGGGAGGGTGAGCCCGCCCTGCTCGCGCAGCGCGAGGATCGAGCGGACGAGGTGCTGGCGGTAGCCCATGCGGCCGGTGACACCGTTCATGACGATGCCGATGGACCTGCGGTTCATGGCGGGGTCCTTCGTGCGGAGGAGGTGGAGGCTGCCCGGATCGCTTGGAAAGCGCTTTCCAGGTGTTTCCCGGTACCGTACGGTCATGGCGAATCCACGGTCAAGGACCCGTCCCGCGCACAGTGCCGGCGTGACCCTCCAGCAGGTGGCCCAGCATGCGGGCGTCTCCCTGGCCACGGCCTCACGGGTGCTGCACGGGAGCGGTTCGCGTACCGTCGGCGAGGAGCTGCGGCGCCGGGTCGAGGCGGCGGCCGAGGAACTGCGCTACGTCTCGAACGCGCCCGCCCAGGCGCTGGCGCGCGCCACCAGCTCCGTCGTCGGCCTGATCGTCCACGACGTGGCCGACCCGTACTTCGGTGCCATCGCGGCCGGCGCGATGCGCGCGGCGCGTGAGCAGCGGCTGATGGTGATGATCGCGGCGACGTTCCGCGAGCCCGGCCTGGAGCTGGCGTACTTGCGCGGCCTGCGCGCCCAGCGCGCCCGGGCGGTGATCCTCGCGGGCAGCGGCACCGTCGACGCCGAGGCCACGGCCCAGCTGGCGGAGGAGATCGCGGGCTTCGAGGCCGACGGTGGTCGCGTCGTCTGCGTCGGCGAACGCGGCCCCGACCTGGACACCGTCGCCATGGCCAACCGCACGGGCGGCGGGCTCGCCGTGCGCGGGCTGTGGGAGCTGGGCCACCGCCGGATCGGTGTCGTCTCCGGTCCGCCCGAGCTGCTGACCGTCCGCCACCGCCTCGATGGTGCGCGGCGCGCGCTGCGCGGCCTCGGTGTCCCGGCGGCCGAGGACGCGATCGAGGCCGGCGACTTCACCCGCGAGGGCGGCCGGGCGGCGGCGGTCCGCCTGCTGCGCGCCCACCCGGACCTGACGGCGGTGCTGGTCCTCAACGACGTCATGGCCGCGGGCGCCCTCGGGGGCCTGCGCGACGACCTCGGCCTCGCCGTTCCGGATCAGGTCAGCGTCGTCGGCTACGACGACGTGCCCTTCGCCGCCGACCTGCGCCCGGCGCTCAGCACGGTCCGGCTCCCGCTGGAGGCCGCGGGCGCGGCGGCGGTCGGCCTGCTGCTGGAACCGCGCGGCGACGAACCCCGCCGCGTGGACCTGCCTGCGGAGCTGGTCCTCCGCGCCAGCACAGCCGCGCCGCCGGACTGACGCGCCGGAGGACCGACGCGCCGCCGGTCTGACGCGCCGCAGGACCGACACACCGCCGGACCGACGCACCGCAGGACCGACGCACCGCAGGACCGACACACCGCCAGACCGACGCACCGCAGGACCGACACACCGCCGGACCGACGCACCGCGGACTGACGCACCGCGGACTGACGCGCGCGGCCCTGCGGGGCAGGGCAGGCGGAGAGCGGGCGCCAGGGCAGGGGCGGGCCTCACGTCGGTGGCTTTTGCCCGCTTGCGGTGGAACGGCCCGCGCGCCCGTGGGGTGCGGACGGGAGGTCGGCCGGGGGTCCCGGGCGCGCTGCGCGCAGACTCGCGGGCATGCGAGCCACGGCCCTGTTCGGCGTGGGGCCGCCGAGGAGGACCGACGGGAGAGGCCCGATGCCCGCGAGTGGATGGAGCGTAGGAAGGCCGCCGCTGCCCGGTCAAGTCCCAAGAGGCAGCAGAGCCCCACTCGGTCAGAAAATCCACACAGTCCGCTAGGCTGCGGCACCACCGCTGCCCCCCCCCCCCCCGGGGACGCGGCCGACCAAGCGGGAGAGGGGAGTCGGGCTGATGGCCGATCGGGTCGAGGAGCGCCACGAGCGCATCCTGCGCTTGGTGCGCGAGCACGGCAGTATGCGGGTCACCGAGCTCGCCGAGCAGCTCGGCACGTCGAAGGAGACCATGCGCCGCGATGTCGTCGCCCTGGTCGACGTGGGCCGGTTGCGGCGGGTGCACGGCAAGGTCTGCTGGCCCACGGCCACGTTGAACGCGCGTGACGCGCGGCTCGCCCGCCGCGACGCGGCCGGCTCCCAAGGGCCGCTGCTCGGCATGGTCGTGCCGGTGACCGGCTACTTCTTCCACGGCGTGGTGCGTGGTGCGCGCGCCGCCGCGACCGCCGCCGGAGCGCGGCTGCTGATCGGGGTCACCGAGTACCGCCGCGAACAGGACGCGGCGCAACTGCGCACCATGGCCAAGGCGGGCGTGGACGGCCTGCTGTTCACGCCCAGTTGGGACGTGGGCGGGCCGAGTCCCGAGGATCTCGCGCAGTTGGCGGGGCTGGACGTGCCGACCGTCGTGGTCGAGCGGGACATCCCCGTCGGCAGCTCGGCAGCCCTGCTCGACCGGGTCTGCTCCGACCATGCCAACGGCGCCGCCCAGGCGGTGCGGCACCTCGCGGGGCTGGGGCACGGGCGGGTCGCGCTGCTGTCCCGTCGCTCGCACACCGAACCGCAGGTGCGGGCGGGCTACCGGGCGGCCGTGCGGGCCCTCGGGCTGCCCGACGACGATCTGGGCGCACCCGGTGAGCCGGGGGTGCTCGGTCATTTCGACAGCTTCGAGGAGGAGTTCACCCGCCTGGTCGCGCTGGCGCGCTCCGGGGAGGTGCGCGCGGCACTGGTCCATGCCGACGCCGACGCCGTGAACGTGCAGAACCGGCTCGCGGTCGAGGGCCTGCGTGTCCCCGAGGACTTCGCGCTGGTCGGCTATGACGACGAGCTGCCCGCGGTGTCGGACGTGGCCCTGACGGCGGTCGCGCCGGCCAAGCACGCCCTCGGCGAGGCGGCGGTGACGCTGCTGCTGCGGCGCCTGGCCGACCCCTCGGTGGAGCGCACCCACCTCGCGCTCGTGCCGGAGCTGAAGGTGCGGGACTCGTGCGGATCGGCCCTGGTCGGGCGGGGCGGGCAGGCCACTTCTGTGGATCGGATGACCGAGTGAGGCTTTCCTGTTGACCTGAGGAGGCGGGGCTCCCAGGATGGCGTGGCGAGCGGCCGCCCCGAAGCGGTTCCCGCCTCGCGACTGCGGGGAGCCACGGCAGTTGACCCCGCGCGGCAGAACCGCGCGAGGCCGACGCCCGTCCGGAGCCGAGGCGGGGGCCGCATCCTGCGGCCACCGCCACCGCCACCGTCGGTACGGCCGCTCCCCGCCCTGGCGCTGCCCGGCGCTTGCCTGACGCGTGCCCGGCAGCGCTCCGGCGTCGGACCGGCCCGCGCCCCGGGGCCGCGTTCCGCTCCCCGACCGCCCCGTCCCTCGTCCGAGAGGTTCCCCGTCATGATCGACCAGCGCCCCGCCTCCTGGTGGGACAGTGCCGTCGTCTACCAGATCTACCCGCGCAGCTTCGCCGACGGCAACGGGGACGGGATCGGTGACCTCGCCGGCTTCCGGGCCCGACTGCCGTACCTGGCCGAACTCGGCGTCGACGCCGTGTGGTTCACGCCCTGGTACCCCTCTCCGCTCGCCGACGGCGGCTACGACGTCGCCGACTACCGGGACGTGGATCCGCGCATCGGGACCCTCGCCGAGGCGGAGGCGCTGGTCGCCGAGGCCCACCGGGTCGGGCTGCGGGTGCTGTTGGACCTGGTCCCCAACCACACCTCCATCGATCACCCCGCGTTCCGCGCGGCCCTGGCGGGCGGGCCCGGGGCGCCCGAGCGCGAGTTGTTCCACTTCCGCCCCGGGCGCGGCGCGTCGGGCGAGCTGCCGCCCAACAACTGGAGGTCCTGCTTCCAGGGGTCGGCCTGGACCCGGGTGACCGAGCCGGACGGCACCCCGGGGGAGTGGTACCTGCATCTCTTCGACTCCGGTCAGCCGGACTGGAACTGGGAGCACCCCGCGGTGCGGGCCGACTTCGAGGAGACCCTGCGGTTCTGGTTCGACCGCGGTGTGGACGGCTTCCGGATCGACGTGGCCGACCTCCTGGGCAAGGCCGACGGGCTGCCGGACGCCGACGCCTGGGCGCCGGGTCCCAAGCCGATCGCGGACCAGCCCACGGTGTTCGAGGTGCACCGCGCCTGGCGCCGGATCGCCGACTCCTACCCCGAGCCCAAGGTCCTCGTCGGCGAGCTGTGGAAGGACGACCCCGAGCTGTTCCGGCGCTACGTCAACCCGCACGGGCTCGACGGCGGCTTCTGCTTCGCCCTGTTCACCACCGCGCCCGACGCGTCGGCCCTGCGGGCGGCCGTCGACCGCACGCGCCACGTCCAGGGTCCTGACGGGCACTCGCCCTGGGTCATGGGCAACCACGACGTGACGCGGCCCGTCACCCGGCTCGGGCGCCGCGTCCACTTCGACGCCTGGAACCGTACCGAGGAGCCGAGCGACGTGGAGACCGGAACCCGCAGGGCCCGCGCCCTGGCCCTGCTCACCCTGGCCCTCCCCGGCAACGCCGGGATCTACCAGGGCGAGGAGCTCGGCCTGCCCGAGGTCACCGACCTCCCCGAACACACACTCCAGGACCCCGTGTGGGAGCGTTCCGGGCACACTGACCGGGGCCGCGACGGCTGCCGCGTGCCGCTCCCGTGGGAGGGTGACGCGCCGCCCTTCGGTTTCGGTCCGGCCGACGACACCGCCACCGAGCCGTGGCTGCCCCAGCCGCCCGCCTGGAAGCAGCTGACCGTGGCCGCCCAGGACGGCGACCCGGACTCCACCCTGACCCTGTACCGCGCGGCGCTTCGCCTGCGCCGAGCCCACCCCGGACTGGGCGCCGGTGAGTTGGAGTGGCTCGACCTCGGCACCGGGGTACTGGCCTTCCGCCGGTCCAGCGGCTTCAGCTGCGTGGTCAACCTCTCCGGCGAACCGGTCGAACTGCCCTCGCACGAAAGCCTGCTGCTCACCAGCGGGCCTGTGGCCGCGGGTCGGCTCCCGGTGGATACTGCGGCATGGCTGCAGTCGCCCGTCGTCGAGGAGCGTTGACCTTGCCGCAGATCTCACTTGCCGTTGTCGGCGCGGGCGATCGGGGGACCCGGCACGCCAGGTTCGCGCTTGAACACCCCGACCGGGCACGGGTCGTCGCCGTCGCCGAGCCGCGCGCGGTGCGGCGGGAGCGGTTCGCGGCCGAACACGGCCTCGCGGCCGAGGACGCCGTCGCCGACTGGCGTGAACTCACCTCGCGCGGGCGGCGGATCGCCGACGCCGTCCTGGTCTGCACCCTGGACCGCGACCACCTGGAGCCGGTGCTTGCCTTCGCCGCGCTCGGCTACCACATCATGCTGGAGAAGCCGATGGCGCTCGACGAGGAGTCCTGCCGGGCCGTCGTCGAGGCCGTCGAGAAGGCGGGCGTCATCCTGTCCGTCGGGCACGTGCTGCGGTACACCCCCTACACCCAGGCGCTCAAGGTCCTGCTCGGCGAGGGCCGGATCGGCGACGTGGTGAGCGTGCGGCACCTGGAACCCGTCGGCTTCTGGCACCAGGCGCACTCCTTCGTGCGCGGCAACTGGCGCCGCTCGGACGAGGCCACCACGATGCTGATGGCCAAGTCCTGCCACGACCTGGACTGGCTCCAGTACGTCGTGGGCGCGCCGCCCAAGCGGGTCTCCAGCTTCGGCCGGCTCTCCTACTTCACCGCCGAGCACCGTCCCGAGGGCGCGGCCGACCGCTGTGTCGAGTGCCCGGTGCGTGCGCAGTGCTCCTTCGACGTCGTCCGCTTCTACGGCGACCGACTCGCCGGCGGCGACCACGGCTGGCCGCTCTCGGTCGTCGTGGACGACCTCACCGAGGAGGCGCTGGACACCGCCCTGCGCACCGGCCCCTACGGGCGCTGCGTCTTCGCCTGCGACAACGACGTCGTCGACCACCAGGTCGTCGCGATGGAGTTCGAGGGCGGAGCCACCGCGACCTTCACGATGACCGGCTTCACGCAGATCGGCCACCGCCGCACCGAGATCTTCGGCACGCGCGGCGAGGTCCGCGGGGACGGACAACTGCTCCACGTCCACGACTTCCTCACCGGGACCACCGAGTCGATCGGCACCAGCGCCGTGTCGGCCGTCGGGGCCATGACCGCCGAGGGCGGCCATGGTGGCGGCGACGCCGGACTGATGGACGCCTTCGTCTCCGCCGTCGCGGCGGGTGATCCGTCCCTGGTGCGGTCCGGGCCGCGCGAGTCGCTGCTCAGCCATCTGACGGTGCTGGCCGCCGAGCGCGCGCGACTGGAGCGGCGGGTGGTGGAACTGGAGGCGGCCGCGGGCGACCGCGAGATCGTCCGCACGCCGGAGGCGCTCGGCTGACCGGCCCAGGGCGACCACCACGGGGTCCGGCCCGGCGCACCCGCGCCGGGCCGGACCCCGTCACATCGGGCCGAGCACGACGCCCCGACGGGCGAAGAAGCGGTCCAGGTCCGCCCAGGGCACCCGGGCGTAGTGCTGGCTGCCGGGAAAGCCGGAGGGGTTGTTGACGGAGAGCGCCTCGTCGTCGTGGGCCACGGCGAGCACCAGATGACCGCCACGGGACGGCGGTTCGGGGTCCAGGGTCCGGATGGAGGGGTGCACCGAGAGAATCGGCAGCCGTCCTGCGTCGAGGTGTGCGCGGATCCGCGCGGGATCGAGCGCGGTGTCGACCTCGGCCTCCAAACCCCAGCGTTCGCGCACGTAGACGGCGAACGGCGCGTAGATCAGCCCCTCCACGCGCTCGCCGTCGACGACGTAGGCTCCCGCCGCGACGCACTCGTGCGCGAGCTCGACCGTGCCGGGCGAGGCGCCGCGCCAGTGCACCAGCGCCATCCGCAGGCAGGCCATCCCGCAGACCCGGCGACACCACCACGCGTACTCCTGCGGCGAGGCCGCGCCCGACTCCGCCCAGCGCGGGTCGTCCTGTGCGGCGCGGGTGCGCGCGATGAGCTCGGGAACCAGTTCGGGGGAGCCGAACTGGGAGAAGTAGGGCACGGGGCCGACCGCGGTGATCTCCATAGGTCGATTCTGCACGGGTTCCCGGCGCGTTCTGTCCGTGGCATTGACCGCCGACGGAGCGACTTCTACATTCCTCCATACCGACCGGTAGGTGTGCTCCATTCCAATTCGTTTCGCCGACAACTGGAAATCCGTCCTGGCCGCACGTCCATGTCCCCGTGCGTGCCGGGTACGAGGAGGGCTCCGCATGACCGTGTCCGTGCCCCTGACCGCTCCGTCCCCGCTCGCCCGGCTCTGGCGAAGAGAGCTCGCCCACTACCCTGACACGGCGCGCCGCTATCTCTACCTGGCGATCGTCGTGGTCACCACCGTCGTCCTCTACTACGAGCTCTACGTGCAGTACGCGGTGGCCACCTCGATCATCCAGCACTACGGCATGAGCTTCCGCGACTTCGTCTGGATCAGCGTCATCGGCAACGCCGTCGGTGCGTTCGCCTCCCTCGTGGCGGGGCTGGCCGACCGTTGGGGACGGGCGAACCTTGTCGTCTACGGTCTGCTCGTGGCGGCGCTGCTGTTGGTGTTCGGCCTGCCGGCCGCGTCCAACCGGAGCGTCTACCTGGTGCTGTTCTGCGCCGTCAGCTTCGTCGAGGGCATCGTGCTCGTCGCCACCCCGGCGCTGATCCGCGACTTCTCCCCGCAGCTCGGGCGGGCCACCGCCATGGGCTACTGGACCATGGGTCCGGTCATCGGCAGCCTGGTCGTCACCAGCGTCACCAGTGCGACGCTCAACTCGGCCACCTGGCAGGACGAGCTGCGCTACTCCGGCTACGCGGGCCTGCTGGTCTTCCTCCTCGCCCTGCCTGGGCTGCGCGAGCTCTCGCCCGGGCTGCGGGACCAGATCATGGTCACCCTGCGCGACCGCGCCCTGGTCGAGGCGCGCGCCGCCGGCATCGACCCGGAGCGGCAACTCAAGGGGCACTGGCGGCAGATGCTGCGGCTCGACGTCGTCGGCTCGGCGTTCGCGATCAGCGTCTTCCTGCTCTTCTACTTCGCCGCCGTGGGCAACTTCGTCGTCTACTTCGCCACCACCTTCGGCTACACCGAGCAGCGCGCCAACGCGCTGGCCAACTGGTACTGGGCCCCCAACGCCGTGGCGCTGGTCGTCGTGGGTCTGCTCTCCGACCGGCTGCGGGTCCGCAAGCCGTTCATGATCGTGGGCGCGCTCGGCACCATGGCCGCGACGGCGGTCTTCGCCACCCGCGCGACCCACGCCACCACCGGCTACTACACCTTCGCCGCGCTGTGCGCGTGCGTGGGCGTGCTCAGCGGCGTCGCCTACGCGCCGTGGATGGCGAGCTTCACCGAGACCGTGGAGAAGCACAACCCGGCCGCGACGGCGACCGGCCTCGCCGTCTGGGGCTGGATCATCCGTGTCGTCGTCGCCGTCTCGGCCGCCTTCGTGCCCGTCGTGGTGACGGCCGTGACACCGCTGGTCGAGCACGGAACCCAGGTCGCCACCGCGCAGGCGGAGGCGGGCCCGGCGCTGGCCGTGGTCCAGGCGCACCCCCAGCTCTTCGCCGAGCTCGCCAAGTACCCGCCGAACGCGATCCCGGCCGCGCTCCTGGCCCAGGCCGCCCAGGAGGTCGGCCCGGCCGACCTGCAGCTGGTCTCCAAGGACCAGGCCCAGCTGAAGGTCCTGCAAACCTATGGGCCCGAGGTCCAGAAGGCCGCGGCCCAGGGGCCGGGCCAGTGGGAGACCTGGTGGTGGATCTGCTTCGCCGGCCAGGCTGTCTTCCTGCCGTTCGTCTTCGCCATGACCGGACGCTGGAGCCCCCGCCGCGCCCGGGAGGACGCCGAGGCCCACGCGGCAGCGGTGGAGCGGCAACTGGCTGCGATGAGCGAGTAGCCGTCCACGGGTGGGCGGGCCCGGTCGCCGGGCCCGCCCACCCGTTGCCTGTCCTGGGGTTCAGTCCAGGGTTCAGTCCAGGGCGTCGTACTGCGCGGGCGGCTGCACCAGCTCGGGCTGCTCGACCACGTAGTCCTGCCCGTGTATGGCCAGCATCGCCCAGTGCCACGCCTCGTCATGGAAGACCAGGCCCCGGAAGGTCGCCTCGGCGGGCTCGTAGGCGTACCACTCCACCGCCGCGGCCTGAGCCTCCTCCGGGTCCAAGCCGCCGTAGTGGCGCATGACCCAGGCGTACCGCCGGCGTTCGGCCTGCAGGTAGCCGTCGTACTCCGCCTCGGTCCACGTCATGCCCGGACTCTACGACCCCACTCCCCGCCGCACGGCCACCCGACTCCGGGCACCGATGCGGGCGACGGACAGAATCGGTCCGCCGTGCGCCCGGTGCGGCGGACCGGAGGGCGGACATGCCGGACGAGCAGACAGCGGGGACGGTCGCACTGGCGGTGGCCCTGCGCGACGCGCACTTCCGCCTGAAGCACCTGGCCCGCACCTGGGGCGAGCAGGTTCCGCCCGGAACCCGCGTCGGATACGAAGCGCTGGGTCCGGCCTGGTCCTACGGGGAGTCACCCGACGAGGCCTCCTACCTCGACGGTCACGCCGTCCACTACGGCGCCACGGCGCTCGTCCTCGAGCTCCTCATCCAGTTCCTTGCCGCAGGCACGGACCTCTCGCTCGCCGTCCACACCTCGAACGCCGACGGCGACGGCAGCCAACTCCTCCTCACCGGCCCGCTGGAACACCCTGCGACCGCGCGGGAACTCGCCGCGGAACTGGACCGCTGTCTGCTCCGCGCTGAACGCCTGGATCCCGCACCCACACGTGGGTGACGCCTGGTCGACTCCATGTTCGCCGTGGCCCCACGATCCCCGGCCGGCCGTGCGGCCTGGACGAAGGGCGCGCGCAGCGACGCGCCTCGTCGAGCACGCCGGGCGCTCGGCGGGCTGACGGGCGGGCACGCCGCTCGCCGGGCGCGCCCGACCTGATCGACCGGCTCGGCACTCTCGGAGGTGCACGCCGCCGTCCGTCAGCTGCTCCCTTGCCTCCCCGATGCGAACGCCGCCGCGTCGGCGGCGAGTTCGGCGCGGGTCGCGGAGAGGACACGGACCTCGCCCGAGGCGCGGGCGGCGAGGGCCGCCTGGAGCCGGGAGACGCGGAGCGGGCCCATGAAGGCGGGGAAGTCCGCCGGGGCGACCCACGCCGCGTCCCGGATCTCGTCCGGCTGGAGCCGGAGTGCCGGGTGGGGGAGCGGGACCGTGCCCAGGTCGAGGTAGAACTGGACGCCCGGCATGTTCGGCAGGTCGCTCGCGTCGCCGACCGCCCAGGCGAGGTGCAGCAGCCGCCCGGCGCGCAGCCGCAGACCCGTCTCCTCGGTGAGCTCGCGCTCCGCCGCCTGTTCGGGCGTCTCCCCGGGGTCGATGACGCCGCCGGGGCAGCCCCAGGGCTCTCGGTTGAAGCAGCGCACCAGCAGCACCCGGCCCGCCGGATCGCCGACGACGCAGGAGACGGCCGGGAAGGCGCGGGCGATGCCCGCCAGGTAGGAGGCGGCAGGCGTGGGCGTGGGAGTGGACATGGTCAGGACTCCTGGTGCCTGTAGGGTCCGCGATTTCGTGGACATCGTTGCCTGCAGGAATGTTGGGATTCGTGGGAAGTGGGAACTGGTGTTGTCCGGGCTTCATGGGCAAT
>NZ_JBGCCA010000022.1:0-141416 GCF_041261265.1 Streptacidiphilus sp. MAP12-33 | reverse complement strand
GGCGCCCAGGTCGCCTGGATCTGCGACCCGATGCACGGCAACACCTTCGAGGCCTCCAGCGGCCACAAGACCCGCAACTTCGACGACGTCCTGGATGAGGTCAAGGGCTTCTTCGAGGTCCACCGGGCACTGGGCACCCACCCCGGCGGCATCCACGTCGAACTCACCGGCGACGACGTCACCGAATGCGTCGGCGGCGGCGACGAGGTCTTCGTCGACGACCTCCACCAGCGCTACGAGACCGCCTGCGACCCCCGCCTCAACCGCAGCCAGTCCCTCGACCTCGCCTTCCTCGTCGCCGAGATGCTGCGCTGACGCAGCCCGGCGGTGCGGTGCGAGTGTGACGAAGGCCCCCTCGGTTTCGACCGAGGGGGCCTTTTCGTATCCCGGGGAGATTGACTAAGGTAAGCCTTAGCTCAGTCGCCGCCCAGCCCTGGAGGACCCCGATGTACGTGTGCCTGTGCCACGGCGTCACCGAGGACCGGGTCCGCCAGGAGATAGCGGACGGCGCGAAGACCCCCCGCCAGGTCGCCAAGGGCTGCAAGGCCGGCACGGACTGCGGCTCCTGTGTCCGCCGCATCCAGGCCCTCCTGGGCCACGAGGGCGCCCGCCCCTGCCCCACCGCCCGCCTGGCCACCAAGCTCGGCCTCCCGGCGACCTCGACGGCCGAGGCCGCGTAGCGGCCTTCCGGGCGCGAGGCTCTGCCGCCATGCGGCTCCGCCTCTGAGGTCAGCTCTCGGGCTGCTCGATGAGCTGGGCGATGTAGAGCGGCTCGCCGAGCTTCTCCAGCAGTTCCAGTTGGGTGTCGAGGTAGTCGATGTGGTGCTCCTCGTCCGCCAGGATCGACTCGAAGACGTTGGCCGACGTGACGTCCCCCTTGGCGCGCATCACGACGATCCCCCGGCGCAGCCGGTCGATGGCCTCGACCTCGATCTGCCGGTCCGCCTCGAACATCTCCTTGACCGTCTGCCCGATGCGCAGGTGGAACAGACGCTGGTAGTTGGGCAGCCCCTCCAGGAAGAGGATGCGGTCGGTCAGCACCTCGGCGTGCTTCATCTCGTCGATGGACTCCGAGCGGGTGAACTTCGCGAGCTTCGTCCAGCCGAAGTTCTCCTGCATCTTGGCGTGCAGGAAGTATTGGTTGATGGCGGTCAGCTCGGCCGTCAGCTGCTCGTTCAGGAACTCGATGACCTCGGGGTCGCCCTGCATGGGTCGCGCCCTTTCTTTCCCGATTCGTCCGGTTTCGAGGCATCGTTCCACTCCGGACGCCGCGAATCCAGCAAGGTCACACTCAGCTGACCCGTGGCGTTCGCGGCTCTGTGCATCTGTCACCATTGAGCCATGGGTCAGTCCGAAAACGAGCAGGCTGCGGCCTCGGAGGCCCAGGGGCTGCCTCCCGGCCAGCGCCTGCAACGCGGCTGGCCGGTGCTCCACTACGGGCCGATCCCACGCTTCAAGCCGGCCACCTGGGAACTCCAGGTCTTCGGCGCGACCGCCGACGGCGACAAGCACAGCTGGACCTTCGACGAGTTCACCGCGCTGCCGCGCACCGAGGTCACCGGCGACTTCCACTGCGTGACCCGCTTCAGCATGCTCGGCAACCGCTGGGGCGGCGTCGCCACGGCCACGATCCTGGCCCTGGTCCCGCCCGCGCCCGAGGTCACCCACGTCATGGTCTGGGCCGAGTACGGCTTCAGCGCCAATCTGCGCCTGGCCGACTTCGCCTCACCCGCGTCGGTCTTCGCCACCCACCGCGACGGCGAACCCCTCACGGTCGAGCACGGCTTCCCGGTCCGGCTGGTCGTGCCGCACCTGTACGCGTGGAAGGGGCCCAAGTGGGTCCGTGCGGTGGAGTACATGACCGCCGACCGTCGTGGTTTCTGGGAGGAACGCGGCTACCACAACCTCGGCGACCCCTGGCGCGAACAGCGCTACACCTACCAGGAGACCCAGGGCGACGGCCCCGAGGCCTGAGCGCCGAGGCCTGAGCGCTGAGGCCTGAGCGCTGAGCCCTGAGGCCTGAGCGCTGAGGTTCGGGCCCCCGAGGTTCGGGGCCTCAGGCCTTCCGGTCGCGCGTCAGGCCGATCACCACGGCGACCGCCAGCCCGGCCGCGAGGGTGAGCAGGCTCGGCAGGTAGTCGGAGACGTGGATCCGCGCGTCGGCGCCCGAGACCCGGCTGCCGACCTGGGCGATGGGAAGCATGCCGAGCGCCAGCAGCGGCACCCACCAGCGGAAGCGGACCGTGCGGTCGAGCAGCCAGGCCCGCACCAGCGCGCCGGTCCAGAACGCGAGAAGGAGGAAGAGGAACACCGCGGGCACCAGTTGCCCGATGTCGTAGCCGATCCACCCCTCGCCCTTGCCGAGATCGTCGGAGAGCTGGGCGTAGGTCCCGGCCACCGGGGCCACCATCACCAGGGTCGCGGCCGCCTGCCACGTCCCCGAGCGACGGAACCGGTACCGTCGCCGCGGCGGCGCGGCGAGCCGGGACTCGGCGTCGGTGTGCAGCTCCCACCAGGCGCTGAGCCGCGCGAACTTCTCGGGCAGCTCCGGGTCGGGCACGGACGGCGTCGAGATCAGTCCGGGCAGCACGGGCCGGCGTCCGTCGGCGCGCAGCATCCGGACGCTCTTGAGGGTCGGCGCGAAGCGGTACTCCTGAAGCCAGAGCACGCGGACCTCCGACCAGGGCGTCAGCCGGCCGCGGCCGAGGTAGCGGCGGACGCGGACGCCCTCCGGGCCCACGTGCGTCCAGCCGGCCCGGGTCATCAGCATGCTGAGGGCGGCGACCGTGACGAGGCCCAGGAAGACCCAGAAGACGGAGTCGACGTGCCGGGCCGCCAGCAGCCGGAAGGCGGTCAACGCGGTGGGGGCGGCCATCCGCCACCAGGGGAAGGAGCGCGAGCGGTCACTCGCGCGGAACCAGAGCTCGTCCACGGCGGAGGACTGTACGCGGTCGGGCGCCTGCCCGAAAGATCCGTCCCGGATATCCGTTTGCGCAGGTGGGAGATGGTCCGGAAAGATCCCGACATGGAATCCGTAGCCGAAGAGACCCTCCGTCACGACCGCGTCGTGCTGACCCGGTGGCGCGAGGACGAGATCGACGGGCTGACGTCGCTGATCGACGCGTCCCTGGAGCGGCTGAAGCCGTGGATGCCGTGGGCGCACACCCACTCCCGGGAGGCCGTCGCCGGTTACCTCGCCCAGGCCGACACCGACTGGGCCTCGGGCGCCGCCTACAACTACGCGATCCGCGAGGGCGCCGCCGACGCGCCGATCCTCGGGTCGTGCTCGATGATGGCGCGGATCGGCGAGGGCGGCTGGGAGATCGGGTACTGGATCCACGAGGACGGCGGTGGGCGCGGGCTGGTCACCATGGCGGCGGCCGCGCTCACCCGGCAGGCGTTCGCGCTGCCGGGGACGACGCATGTGGAGATCCACCACGACGCCGGCAACCACGCCAGTGGCGCGGTCCCGGCCAGGCTCGGCTTCGCCCGGGTGGAGCGGCGTCCGGACGCGGAGCTGGGCCGGGAGACCGTGGTGTGGCGGACGGAGCGTCAGGCCGCCGCAGCCCTCACCGGCTGAGGCGTAGGTCGGCGGCGCGGGCTGCGGCGCGGTCGGAGCCACGCCCCGGCGCCCAGGCCCGGCTCATCCCAAGGAGAAGCCCGAGCCCGGCCACGGGCCGGGCGCCTCGCCGACGGCCTTCTCGACCGTCTCCGTGCGCGCGAGCGTGAAGCCGCGGGCACGGTAGTTGGCCAGGGCCGCCGGGCCGTCCAGCGAGCAGGTCTCGACGATCACCGTGCGCGTCGCCGGGAGCGCGGGGTGACGCTCCGCCAGGTCCCAGGCGCGGCGCAGGCCCCGGTCGAGCAGGTGGCCGCCGAGGCCGCGGCCGATGAAGGCCGGCAGCAGGCCGAAGTAGACCACCTCGACCGCGCCGTCGCCGTGCGGGGCCAGCTGGACGTAGCCGGCGGGCGAGCCGGACACCCACGCCACCCAGGTCTCGGTGCCCGGGGCCCCGAGCCACTTCTCCCAGTCCGCGTAGCTCCAGCCGAGCCGGTCGACCCAGTTCCAGACCCCGCCGACGGCCGTGTACAGGAAACGCGCGAACTCCGGGCCGATCGCCTCGGCCCGCACCACGTCGAGGTCGAGCCCGGCGGGGGCCGGCACGGGCTCCGCCGGGAGAGCGGCCGCCGAGGCCTGCTCCAGGTGCCAGACGGTGACCGGAGTGAGCGTCATCAGTAGACCCAGATGGTGATCGTGCTGCCGAGACCGGCCTGGCTGTTGCCGCCCGGGTTCTGGCTGTGGACGGTCGGCGTGCCGAACAGCGAGAAGCCGAGCGTGCGGACCTTGAACCCGGCCTGCTTGAGCGTGCGCTGCGCGTCCTTCTCACTGAGCCCGGTGACGTCCGGCACGGTCACCTGCTGCTGGCCCTTGGAGACGGTCAGCGTCACCGTGACGCCCTGCTGCGAGGGGCCCGCGCCCGGAGTCGTCGAGGCGACCGTGCCCGCGTCCTGGTCGGAGAAGACCTGGTTCGGGTCGACCTTCACCTGGAAGCCCGCCTGCTGAAGGTCCGAGGTGGCCTGGGCGACGCTCTCGCCGGTGACGTCCGGCAGGTCGACGGGCTGCGGGCCGGAGCTGACGATCAGGGTGACCGGCGTGTTCGCCGCGACCTGGGTGCCGGCCGCCGGGTCGGTGCCGATGACGGCACCGGCGGCGATCGTCGGGTCGCCCTGCTGCCGCTGCCCGCCGACGACGAGGCCGACCTGTTGCAGCGCCGTGGTCGCGTCGCCCACCGACTTGCCCGACAGCGAGGGAACGGTCGGACGCTGGGCGCCCTTGGACACGTCGACGGTGACCGTGGCGTCCTTGCGGACGTGTGCGCCCGGGCCCGGATCGGTACCGATGACCGAGCCCCTGGCGACGGTCGGCGAGAAGTCCTGCCGGACCTGGACCACGAAGCCCGCGTTCTCCAGGGTCCGCACCGCCGTCGCCTGCGGCTCGCCCAGCACGCCCGGCACGCTCGTGTAGAGGCCGCCGTTGAGCGCCCAGGTCAGCCCGGCCAGCAGCAGCGCCAGCACCAGGACCACCCCGGTCGGCAGCACCCAGCGCGGGCGGCCGCCGCCCCGGCGGCGGCGCGCCACCGGCGGTGCGTCGGGCGTCTCGTGGCGCGGCATCACGAAGTCGGCGGGCAGCTCGCGCAGCAGCGCCGGGTCCATGATCGAGGTCCGCTCCACCGGTGCCTCCGCGGCGGGCCCGGTGGCCGCGCCCGCGAACGGCGGCAGCACGGTGGTGGCGGCGCCGACACCGCCCGGCTGCTGCGGCACCGGTCGCTGCGGCTCCGCGTCCAGCTGCGCGGGCGTCAGCCCGCGCCGGATCTGCTGGAGCGCGGCCAGCAGCTCGACCGCGTCGGCGGGACGGCGGGAGGCCTCACGCGCCGTCGCGGCGAGCGTGACGGCGTCCAGAGGCTGCGGCAGACCGGGCACCCGCTGCGAGGGCGGCGGGACGTCCGTGCTCAGGTGCTGGTAGATGACGTGCATCGGGCTCTCGCCGGTGTGCGGCTTGGAGCCGGTCAGCATCTCGTAGAGCAGCACGCCGCACGCGTACACGTCGGTGCGCGGGTCGGCCGCGCCGCGCTCGATCTGCTCGGGCGCCAGGTAGGAGACGGTGCCCATGACCTGCTGGGTGGTGGCCGCCGTCTGCCCGTCGACGGCGCGCACCAGGCCGAAGTCGGCGACCTTGACCCGGCCGTCCTCGGTGAGCAGCACGTTCTCCGGCTTCACGTCCCGGTGCACCAGGCCCGCGCGGTGGGCGGCGCCGAGCGCGGCCAGCACCGGCTCCAGGATGTCCAGCGCCGTGCGCGGGCTCAGCGCGCCGCGGTCGCGCAGCAGGTCGCGCAGGGTCCAGCCCGGCACGTACTCCATGGCCAGGAAGACCACCGCCGGCACGGCGGAGTGGTCCTCGCCCTGGTCGAAGACGCCGACGACGTTCGGGTGCGAGAGCCTGGCGACGGCCTTGGCCTCGCGGATGAAGCGCCCGACGAACTCCGGGTCGGCCGCGAAGGCGGGGTGCATCACCTTGAGCGCGACGACCCGGTCCAGCCGGGTGTCCAGACCCCGGTAGACGGTGGCCATGCCGCCCACGGCGACGCGCTGCTCGACCCGGTACCGGCCGTCGAGCATGCGCCCGATAAGGGGGTCCTGCAGCGTTACGTCCACCCTGAGGAGTGTAGGGGGAGGCGGAACCTCCGCCCGCGCCACGGCCCGATCCGTCGCAGAAGTGTGACGGCCGGGGCGGCACGGGCGGGTGCGGCACGCGGCTCAGCAGCCCGGCTCAGCAGCCCGGCTCAGAAGTCCGGTGCCTCCGGGTCGAACGCCGCCCGGCCCGCCATCGGCGAGGACGCCTCGGCGTGGAACCGCTTGGGGATGCGGCCCGCCCGGTGGGCCAGCCGCCCGGCCTCCACGCCCTTGCGCATCGCCTCCGCCATCAGCGCCGGCTCCTGGGCGCGGGTGACCGCGGTGGCCAGCATCACGGCCGCGCAGCCCAGCTCCATGGCCAGCGCCGCGTCCGAGGCGGTGCCGGCGCCCGCGTCCAGGATCACCGGGACGTTCGCCTGCTCGACGATCAGCTGGAAGTTGTGCGGGTTGCGGATGCCGAGCCCGGAGCCGATCGGCGAGCCCAGCGGCATGACCGCGGCGCAGCCAACGTCCTCCAGCTTGCGGGCCAGGACGGGGTCGTCGTTGGTGTAGGGAAGGACGACGAAGCCGTCGTCGACGAGGGTCTCGGCGGCGTCCAGCAGCTCGATCGGGTCGGGCAGCAGGGTCCGCTCGTCGGCGATGACCTCCAGCTTGACCCAGTTGGTCCCGAGCGCCTCACGGCTCAGCCGCGCCGTCAGCACCGCCTCCCCGGCGGTGAAGCAGCCGGCGGTGTTCGGCAGTACGTCGATGCCGCAACGTCGCAGCACCTCCAGGACCGAGCCGCGTGCGGCCGGGTTGATCCGGCGCATCGCGACGGTCGTCAGCTCCGTGCCGGAGATGAGCAGCGCCTGCTCCAGCACCTCCAGGCTGGGCGCGCCGCCGGTGCCCATGATCAGGCGGGAGGAGAAGGAACGGTCGGCGATGGTGAGCAGGTCGTCGGCCATGGTGGTCAGCCTCCCTGGACGGCGGTCAGGATCTCGACGCGGTCGGCGTCGGCGAGCACGGTGCCGTTCCACTCGCTGCGCGGGACCACGGCCTCGTTCACGGCGGCCGCGACACCGCTGCGCGCGCTCGACAGCTCGGCGACCACCTCGGCGAGGGTCACCCCGCCCGGTAGCGAGCGGATCTCGCCGTTGACGGTCAGTCGGATGGAGGCGGCGGGGGCGGTCATCGGGCGAACTCCGGGATCGGGCTGTGCTGGAAGCGGGTGGGAGTGAACGGCGCCGCCTCGGGAGGCAATGCGCCGGTGGTCAGGTAGGTGGCGATGGCGTCGCCGGTCACCGGAGTCAGCAGCACGCCGTTGCGGTGGTGGCCGGTCGCGGCGACCAGGCCCGGCAGCGCGGTCGGGCCGAGCAGCGGCGCGTTGTCGGGCGTCCCGGGCCGAAGGCCCGCGCTCGCCTCGACCAGCGGCAGCTCGGTGATGCCCGGCAGCAGCTCCCGGGCGTCGCGCAGCAGCTCGTAGACACCGCCCGCGGTGACGGTGGTGTCGAAGCCCTGCTCCTCCATCGTCGCGCCGAGCACCAGCTCGCCGTCCTCGCGCGGCACCAGGTAGAGGTGGACGCCCTTGACGACCGCGCGCAGGTTGCGGGAGAGGAACGGCATCGGCAGCGGCCCCTGCACGCTCTCCATCCGCAGCCGCAGCACCTGGCCCTTGACGGGGCGGACGGGCAGCTGGGCCTCGGGCGGCAGGCCCGGCAGCTCACCGCTCCAGCTCCCGGCGGCCAGGACGGTCTGCTCCGCGCGCAGGGTCGTGCCGTCCTCGGCACGGGCGCCTCCCGCGCGGTCGCCGTCGAGCAGCAGCTCGGCGGCGCGGGACCGGTGCAGGGTCACCCCGGCCCGGCGGCACGCCTCGACCAGGGCGGCGCCCAGGCGGCGCCCGTCGACCTGGTGGTCGTCCGCGACCAGCGTCCCGCCGCGCACGTCCGGTGCGAGCATCGGCTCGAGCCGGCGGCACTCGCGTCCGGTCAGCCACTGCGAGGTCAGGCCCAGGCGCTGCTGGAACGCGTGCACCTCGCGCAGCTCGGCCCGGTCGTCGGCGTCGAGCGCGACGGCGAGGGTGCCGCAGCGGCGGTAGCCGGTGCCGAGCCCGCCGCTCGCCTCGGTCAGCTCGGCGACGAAGTCGGCGTAGCGCGCGTTGGAGGCGATGCCGAGCGCGAGCAGGGGCTCCTCGCCGTACTGGAGCTCGGTGACCGGCGCCAGCATTCCGGCGGCGACCTGGTTGGCACCGTGCCCCGGGCCCGGGTCGAGCACGGTGACGGCGAGGCCCCGCTGCGCGGTGCGCCAGGCCACGGCCAGGCCGATGATCCCGCCGCCGACGACCAGCACGTCCGGCGGCACGGCTCGATCGACGTCCGATGACGTCATGGTTCTGCACTCCCTTCGCCGGAATGACCCGGATCAGGTTCGGACGGTCGGAGGCGCCCCAGCCTCCCTCTCAGCCCGGTGCTCCGGGCTCCCGCGTTCTGGACCCACTCTATACAGTGGCCGAATGGCTGTTGTGATCGTCGGGGCCGGAATGGCCGGGGTGCAGACGGCGGTGGCCCTGCGTGAGCAGGGATACGCCGGGACGCTGACGCTGCTGGGCGCGGAGGCCCACCCGCCCTACGACCGTCCGCCGCTCTCGAAGGACGTTCTGCTGGGGCGGGCGGAGCACTCGCGCTTCGAGATCGACTTCGACGAGCTGGACATCCGCCTGGACCTCGGTCGCCGGGCGCTCTCCCTCGACGTCGAGGCGCGGGCGGTCAAGACCGACGACGGCGACCTCGGCTACGACCACCTCGTGCTCGCGACGGGCGCGGCCCCCGTCGCGCTGCCCGGCCAGCCCGACTCGGCGTTCCTGCTGCGCACCCAGGACGACGCGCTCGCCCTGCGCGCGGCGCTGCGACCCGGCGCGCGCGTGGTCGTCGTCGGCGCCGGCTGGATCGGCGCCGAGGCGGCGACCGTCGCCCGGCAGCTGGGCTGCGAGACCACCGTCGTCGAGGCGGCCGCGTCCCCGCTCGCGGGCGCGCTCCCCGCGGAGTTCGGCGAGCGCACGCGCGCGTGGTACGCGGCGGCGGGGGTCGAGCTGCTCACGGCCTCGGCGGTCAGCGGGATCACGGCGCGGGCCGTGCACCTGACCGACGGCCGGGAGATCGCGGCGGACGTGGTCGTCGTCGGCATCGGCGCCCGCCCCGACAACGCCTGGCTGGCCGGCTCCGGCATCCCCCTCGACGACCGCGGCGCGGTCCGCGCGGACGCGCGCCTGCGGGCGGGACGCCCGGAGGTGTTCGCGGTGGGCGACTGTGCGTCCTTCCCGTCGGCCCGCTACGGGCGCAGGCTCGCGGTGCACCACTGGGACAACGCGCTCCAGGGCGCGCGGGTGGTCGCGGCCAACCTGCTGGGCGGGGAGGTGGACTACGACCCGGTGCCGTACTTCTGGTCCGAGCAGTTCGGCCACATGGTCCAGGTCGCGGGCTCGATCGACGCGGGCGCGCAGCAGGTCGCCCGTGGCGAGGACACGGTGTTGTGGCTGCGGGAGGACAGGCTGCAGGCGGTCCTGACGGTGGACAAGCCCCGGGACCTGGCGCAGGGACGGAAGCTGATCGAGGCGGGCGCGCGGCTGGATCCGGAGAAGGCGGCCGACCCGGCGACCGCACTGAAGGCTGCCACCGCCTGAGGTTGCACCCTCCAGGGGCGCGGGGCTCTGCTGATCAGCGGCTCCGCCGCGTCAGCCCGACAGGCCACCCACGCAGGTAGAGCACCGCACACGCAGGGCCATCCGCAGGCCGGTGGTTCTCGCGCCCACGCAGGGGGCACCTCGGGGCACCTCCCGGCCGAAGGCTGGGGGAGGAGCCGCGCATTGGCGAAGCCCCGCGCCCCGGGTGGTTACGCCACCCGCCGGTTGCCCACGGCCTCGTCCTCGTTCCCGAGAGGCCTCGCGGCCAGGACCGCCACAGGCGCGAGCATCAGCGTCGGGATCACGACCGCGAGCGCGGCCAGGACCGTGGGCGAGGTGACCCACTCCAGTGCGCAGATCGCGGCCACGACCACGGCGATCGGTGCGTAACGCATGCTCAGCTCCTTCGTCCTCGGCGTCCCTTGCAGTATGCACCAGGCCCGGCCCGGCGGCCGTTCCCAGCCGTCCACCCCTGGGCATATCGTGTTCGTGACGCTGGTCGACAACAGGGGAGGCTACTGCCATGAGCCCGTTCCGTGGATCCGTGCCGTTCACCGAGGAGTGGCGGCACTTCCGTCTGGCCCGTGACGAGGCGGGCGTGCTGACGGTCACGCTGGACCGGCCGGACAAGCTGAACGCGCTCACCTTCGAGTCCTACGCCGACCTGCGCGATCTCCTCGCGGAGCTGCCGCAGCGCGGGGACACCCGCGCGATCCTCCTGCGGGGAGAGGGCCGCGGCTTCTGCTCGGGCGGGGACGTCAACGAGATCATCGGCGCCACCCTGGCCATGCGGCCGGACGAGCTGCTGGACTTCACCCGGATGACGGGGCAGGTGGTCCGGGCGATGCGGGAGTGCCCGATCCCGATCGTCGCGGCGATCCACGGGATCGCCGCAGGCGCGGGATCCGTGCTGGCGCTGGCCGCGGACTTCCGGGTGGTCGCCCGCTCCGCGCGGTTCGCGTTCCTGTTCACCAAGGTCGGGCTGGCCGGCGCGGACATGGGCGCCGCGTACCTGTTGCCGCGCCTGGTCGGGCTCGGGCACGCCACCAAGCTGCTGATGCTGGGCGACACCGTGGACGCCGTCACCGCGGACCGGTACGGCCTGGTCAGCGATCTGGTCGAGGACGAGGAGCTGGACGCCACGGCGGGCGCGCTCGCGCGCCGCCTGGCCGAGGGCCCGGCCTTCGCCCTCGCGCAGACCAAGGCGCTGCTGACGCAGGAGCTGGACATGAGCCTCGCGGCCTCGGTCGAGCTGGAGGCGATGACGCAGGCACTGCTGATGAAGAGCGCGGACTACGCCGAGTTCCACGCCGCCTTCACGGGCAAGCGCCCGCCCAAGTGGCAGGGGCGATGAGCAGGGTCGATCAGCACGGTCGACGAGCGCGGCCGATGACACCGCATAGCGCTCTCGTTACGATGGTGAGGGACACGGCATAACGGCAGGGAGGCAGCTGTGCGGATCGCGGTCATCGGCGGTGGGCCGGGCGGGCTCTACTTCGCCGCGCTCGCCAAGCAGCACCGGCCGGCGGACGAGGTGACGGTCTGGGAGCGCAACGCGCCCGGGGACACCTTCGGGTTCGGCGTGGTGCTCTCCGACGAGACGCTCGGCGGGATCGAGGACGCCGACCCCGAGCTGTACGCCGCCCTCGCGGCGGGCTTCGCCCGCTGGGACGACATCGACGTGCACCTGCCCGGCGGCCAGGTCTTCACCTCCGGTGGGCACGGTTTCGCGGCGACCAGCAGGCGTCGCCTGCTCGGCCTGTTGCAGGACCGGTGCCGGGCCGTCGGTGTCGACCTGCGTTTCCGCGCGGAGGCGCCGCCCGCCGCCGAGCTGGCGCGCGCGTACGACCTGGTCGTCGCCGCCGACGGGGTGCGCTCGCGCACCCGTACCGCCGCCGCAGAGGTCTACCGGCCCGAGCTGGACGAGCGGCAGTGCCGCTACATCTGGCTCGGCACCGACCTGGTCTTCGACGCCTTCCAGTTCCAGGTGCTGCGCACCGAGCACGGCGTGATGCAGCTGCACGGCTACCCGTACTCCGACGCGGGCAGCACCGTCATCGTCGAGATGCGCGAGGACGTGTGGCGCCGCGCCGGGCTGGACCGGATGGACGAGCGGGAGTCCGTCGCCGCCTGCGAGAAGCTCTTCGCCGACCTGCTGGGCGGGCACGCGCTGCACGGCAACGACTCGCGGTGGATCGCCTTCACCACCGTCCGCAACGCCACCTGGCGCGACGGCAGGACGGTCCTGCTCGGGGACGCGGCGCACACCGCGCACTTCTCCATCGGCTCCGGCACGAAGCTCGCCATGGAGGACGCGGTCGCGCTCGCGGAGGCACTGCGCGGACACGACCGCGTGCCGGAGGCGCTGGCCGCGTACGAGGAGGAGCGGCGCCCCGTCGTCGCCTCCACGCAGCGCGCCGCGCAGGCGAGCCTGGAGTGGTTCGAGAACCTGGAGCAGTACCTCGACCAGCCGGGCTGGCAGCTGGCCTTCAACCTGCTCACCCGCAGCCGCCGGATCACCCACGACAACCTGCGGCTGCGCGATCCGGGCTATGTCGCGACGGCGGAGCAGGAGTTCGCCGAGGCCGGTACGCCGCCCATGTTCACCCCCTTCCGGCTGCGCGGGCTGACGCTGCGCAACCGCGTCGTGGTCTCCCCGATGGACATGTACAGCGCGCAGGACGGCCTGCCGAACGACTTCCATCTGGTGCACCTCGGCTCGCGGGCGCTGGGCGGCGCCGGGCTGGTGATGACGGAGATGGTCTGCGTCACCCCCGAGGGCCGGATCACCCCCGGCTGCACGGGCCTGTGGAACGACGAGCAGCAGGCCGCGTGGGCGCGGATCACCGGCTTCGTCCACGAGCGCAGCGGCGCGGCCGTCGGCCTCCAGCTCGGCCACTCCGGGCGCAAGGGCGCCACGCGGCTGATGTGGGAGGGCATGGACGACCCGCTCGCCCCCGAGCAGGCGTGGCCGCTGGAGGGCCCGTCGCCGCTCGCCTACCGGCCCGGTGTGGGCCAGGTGCCGGCGGAGCTGACGCACGAGCGGCTCGAGGCGCTGAAACAGCGCTTCGCGGACGCGGCGCGGCGCGGCGCGGAGGCCGGGTTCGACCTGCTGGAGCTGCACTGCGCGCACGGCTACCTGCTGTCCTCGTTCCTCTCCCCGCTGACCAACCGTCGCGAGGACGGGTACGGGGGGCCGCTGGAGAACCGGCTGCGCTGGCCGCTGGAGGTCTTCGACGCGATGCGCGCGGTGTGGCCGGGGGACCGCCCGATGACGGTCCGCATCTCCGCCACGGACTGGACGGAGGGCGGCAACGACACCGAGGAGGCCGTCGTCATCGCCGCGGCCTTCGCCGCGCACGGCGCGGACGCGATCGACGTCTCGACCGGCCAGGTCGTCCCCGAGGAGCGGCCCGCCTACGGCCGCTCCTACCAGACCCCGTTCGCGGACGCGATCCGCAACCGCGTGCGCGTGCCGGTCATCGCGGTGGGGGCGGTGTCGTCCTGGGACGACGTCAACTCGCTGCTGCTGGCCGGCCGCGCGGATCTGGTCGCCCTGGGGCGACCGCATCTGTACGACCCGGCGTGGACGCTGCACGCTGCGGCGGAGCAGGAGTGGTCGGGGCCGGGCGTGGAATGGCCGGTCCAGTACCGGGCGGGCAGCCGACGCCCGCAGACGGGCCGGAGGCAGTAGGCGCGGTGGCACCGTCCAGGGTCCAGGGCCCAGGGCTCTGCCGATCTGCGGCTCCGCCGCGGGGCGCGACAGTTCCCCAGCCTTCGGCCGGAAGGCGCCCCTCCCACGCAGGTAGAGCCCCGAACGCCCCGGACCATCCGCACACCGGTGGTTGCTCGCGCCCACGCAGGGGGCACCTCCCGGCCGAAGGCTGGGGGAGGAGCCGCTGATCAGCAGAGCGGCGCGCCCCTGACGGCTGCGCCGCCTGGGTGGTGCGACTACCGCGCCACGGTTTCCTTCACGAAGTCCCGCGCGGCTCCGCCCAGGCGGGCGTCGAGTTCCTGGAAGACGCGGGCCGCCCGGCCGCCCGGCCAGGAGGCGGGGAGGAGCTCCGGGGGGAGGCCCGGGTCCAGGTAGGGGAGGCGGCGCCAGCTGTCGACGGCGCGCAGGTGGTCGGCGAAGGCCTCCGCCGGCGCGACAGCGCCGCGCGCGCGGTTCCACCGCGTGAGGACGGGCTCGTGGACCTCCAGGAACTCCTCGTGGCAGCGCGCCAGCGCGGGGAGGTCCCACCAGCGCTGCACCGACTCCGCCGTCGCGTCGAACGCGAGATGCTCCGCGCGGAAGAGGTCGGTGTACGCGGCGAGTTCGAGGCGCGCCAGGACGTGGCGCGTCTCCTCGTAGAGATGCGCGGGGGCGATCCACACGCCCGGCGCCGCCGTGCCGAAGCCCAGCCGGGCCAGGCGACTGCGCAGCACATGCCGCTTGTGGCGCTCGCTCTCCGGGACGGAGAAAAGGGCCAGCACCCACCCGTCGGCGAGCCGCGGCGCCCGGTGGGCGTAGATGCGGCGGTCGCCGTCCGCCAGCAGCTCCCGGGCCTGCTCCGACAGCGTGTACCCGGCCACGCCGCCCAGCGGCTCCGGCACCAGGAAGCCCCGCCGCTTGAGTCGGGAGACCGCCGACCGGACCGGCTGCGCGTCCACGCCGAGCGCGGCGAGCAGCCGGATCAGGTCGCCGACGGCGATCCAGCCGCCGAGGTCGCGGCCGTGGGCGCCGAAGAACGTCACCAGCAGCGAGCCCGGTGTGTGCTCGCGCGCGGACTGGTCTTCCTCGAGGGCTTCGGCGGCGGTCATACGGTCACTCTAAAGATCGCCCCCGCGCAGCCGGAAACGCTGGAGCTTGCCCGTGGGCGTGCGCGGCAGCGCCTCGCGGAACTCGACCTGGCGCGGGTACTTGTAGGCGCTGATCGTGGACTTCACGAAGTCCTGCAACGCCTTTGCCGTTCCCTCGTCCGCCGGGACGCCCTCGGCCAGGACCACGAAGGCCTTGACCACCTGTCCGCGCGCCTCGTCGGGGACGCCGATGACCGCGGCCTCGCGGACCTCGGGGTGGCGCAGCAGGGCCTCCTCGACCTCGGGGCCGGCGATGTTGTAGCCGGCGGAGATGATCATGTCGTCGGCGCGGGCCTGGTAGTGGAACCGGCCGTCGCCGTCGCGGACGTAGGTGTCGCCCGTGAGGTTCCAGCCGTCGTGGACGTACTGGGACTGGCGCGGGTCGTCGAGGTAGCGGCAGCCGGTGGGGCCCTGGACGGCGAGCAGGCCCGGCGTGCCGTCGGGCACCTCCGTGCCCGTCGCCGGGTCGACGACGCGGGCGCGGAAGCCCGGGACGGGGAAGCCGGTGGCGCCGGGGCGGGCGTCGGCGTCGGCGGCGGAGATGAAGATGTGCAGAAGCTCCGTCGCGCCGATGCCGTTGATCAGCGGCAGGCCGGTGCGGGCGTGGAAGGCCTCCCAGGTGGCGGCCGGCAGGTTCTCCCCGGCGGAGACGCAGCGGCGGAGCGAGGAGAGGTCGGCGTCACCCGCCTGGTCGAGCAGCACCCGGTAGGCGGTCGGCGCGGTGAACAGCACGCTGACGCGGTGGCGTTCGATCGCCGCCGGGAGGGTGACGGGGGAGGGCTGCTCCAGCAGCAGCGCGGAGGCGCCGACGCGGAGCGGGAAGACGACCAGCCCGCCGAGCCCGAAGGTGAACCCGAGCGGCGGCGTCCCGGCGAACACGTCCTCGGCCGTGGGCCGCAGCACGTGGGCGGAGAAGGTGTCGGCGATCGCCAGCACGTCGCGGTGGAAGTGCATGCAGCCCTTGGGTCGTCCGGTGGTGCCCGAGGTGAAGGCGATCAGCGCGACGTCGTCGGCGGAGGTCGGGACGGCGGGGAAGGGCTCGGGGGACGCCGCGGCGGCGAGCGTCAGCAGGTCGTCGTCGGTGTCACCGCCGTAGGGCGTGATGCACAGGCCCGGCGCGTCGACGGCCGTGAGCTCCTCCAGGGCGCGGGCGTCGCACAGCGCGTGGCCGACCTCGGCGATCTCGATCATCGTGGCCAGCTCGGTGTGCCGCTGCGCCGCCAGGACGGTGACGGCGACCGCGCCCGCCTTCATGACGGCGAGCCAGCAGGCCACCAGCCAGGGCGTGGTCGTGCCGCGCAGCAGGACCCGGTTGCCGGGGACGACGCCGAGCCGGTCGGTGAGCACCCGGGCGATCCGGTCGGTGTGCTCGCGCAGCTCGCCGTAGGACCAGACCGTGCCGTCCTCCATGCGCAGGCAGGGCCGGTCGGCGCCGTCGGCGCCGAGCCGGGCGAGGGTCGCGTCCAGCAGTTCGGCGCCGCAGTTGAGCCGGTCCGGGTAGTGCAGCCCGGGCAGGTCGAAGCGGAGTTCCGGCCACGTCGGCGCGGGCGGCAGATGGTCGCGCGCGAAGGTGTCGACGTGGGCGGAGGGGAGCAGGTGCATGGCGGGTGGTACCCCCTCACCTCGACCGGGTTGTGAACCGGGTACGGACCGGTGGATCCAGGATGAGGCTAGCGTGTTGGTGACGACAGTCAACCATCCGCGATATGAATGGGGGCAGACGCAAGGAGGGAGCGTGCGATGACGACGGCGTTCGCGCTGGACGAGGCGCAGGAGCGGTTCTGCGCCGAGGTCCGCGAGCAGGCGGCGCAGCGGCTGCTGCCGCTCGCCCACGGTGACGATCCCGCGCTCGGAGAGCGGGTCAACCGGCCGCTGCTGGAGGAGATGGGACGGCTCGGCCTGCTGGCCCGCCTCTTCCCCGACGGCGGCCGCTCGGCCGCCGCGCTGGACCTGTGCCTGCTGCGGGAGTCACTGGCCCAGGTCAGCACCGAGGCGGAGACGGCGCTGGCCCTCCAGGGGCTCGGCTTCTACCCGGTCGTGCAGAGCGGCACCGAGGCGCAACGGGCGCGCTGGCTGCCGGAGGTCGCCTCGGGGCGGGCGGTCGCCGCCTTCGCGCTCTCCGAGCCCGGCGCCGGCTCGGACGCGGCGGCGCTGGCGCTGGAGGCCAAGCCCGAGGACGCGGGCAGCGGAGGCGGCTGGCGGCTCAGCGGGGAGAAGTGCTGGATCTCCAACGCCCCCGAGGCCGACCTGTACACCGTCTTCGCCCGCACCGGCCCGGGTGCGGGAGCGCGCGGCGTCAGCGCGTTCCTCGTCCCCGCCGACCGGCCCGGGCTGTCCGGCGAGCCCCTCGACATGATCTCCCCGCACCCGATCGGGCGGCTGGTCTTCGACGGCGTCCCGGTCGGGCCCGAGGACCTGCTCGGCGAGGTGGGTGGCGGGTTCCGGGTGGCGATGCGCACGCTGGACCTGTTCCGGCCCAGTGTCGGCGCCTTCGCCGTCGGCATGGCCCAGGCGGCCCTGGATGCGACGGTGGCCCATGCCGGCGCTCGCGAGGCCTTCGGTGGCGCGCTGCGCGAACTCCAGTCGGTCGGCCACCGGCTCGCCGAGATGGCGACCCGCATCGAGGCCGCCCGTCTGCTCGTGTACGCGGCCGCGGCCGCGTACGACCGGGGTGCCGAAGCGACCGGCCTGCACGGGCCGAGCGGGCGCGCCGCCATGGCCAAGCTCTTCGCGACCGAGGCGGCCCAGTACGTCGTCGACTCCGCCGTCCAGCTGCACGGCGCGCGGGCGCTGCAACGCGGACACCTCCTGGAACGGCTCTACCGCGAGGTGCGGGCGCCGCGGATCTACGAGGGCGCCTCCGAGGTGCAGCTGAGCATCATCGCCCGGGAGCTGTACCGGTGAACGGGACGAGCCGGATCTGTGTCGTCACCGGCGGCAGCAAGGGCATCGGGGCGGCGGTCGCGGCGGACCTCTCCACCGCCGGGCACCGGGTGGTGCTCGCCGCGCGCGACGCGGAGGCACTGGAGCACACCGCGAGGTCCCTGCCGGGCCCGGTGCTGACGGTGCCGGTCGACCTGACCGCACCGGGGGCGGCCGACGCGCTGTTCGACCGGGTCGAGGCGGCCTGGGGCCCGGCCGGGGTGCTGGTCGCGGCGGCGGGCGCGGGCGCCTCGGCCAAGCTGACGGAGACCAGCGACGAGCTGTGGGAGCAGCAGCTCGCGCTCAACCTCACCGCGCCGTTCCGCTGCGTGCGCCGCGCCGTGCCGGCGATGCGGGCGGCCGGGTGGGGGCGGATCGTGGTCGTCGCCTCGGTCGCGGCGAGGACCGGCGCGCCCTACGTCGCCGCCTACACCGCCGCCAAGCACGGCGTGCTCGGCCTGGTCCGCTCGGCCGCCGCCGAGCTCGCGGGCACGGGCGTCACGGTCAACGCCGTCTGCCCCGGCTACGTCGACACGCCGATGACGGACGCCACGGTCGCCGCGATCGCCGCCCGCACCGGCCGGGGTGAGGCGCAGGCGCGCGAGGCGCTGGCCCGGATGCAGCCGATCGGACGGCTGATCCGGCCGCAGGAGGTGGCGGCCGTGGTGCGGCTGCTGGTGGAGAACGAGGCCCTGAACGGTCAGGGCGTCACCGTCGACGGAGGAGGAGTCCAGTCATGACGCTGCGTCGGATCAACCCGCCGGGGCTCGCCGAGCCCAGTGGATTCAGTCACGCGGTCACCGCGACCGGCGGCACGCTGGTCTTCCTGGCCGGCCAGACCGCGCTGGACGAGAAGGGCGCGATCGTCGGCGCGGACGTGGTCGAGCAGTTCGACCGGGCGCTGGCCAACCTGCTGGAGGCCCTGGCGGCGGCGGGCGGCACGCCCGCGCAGCTGGCCCGGCTCACCGTCTACGCGACCGACCCGGAGGACTACCGGGCCCACGCCGCCGACATCGGCCGCGTCTGGCGCGCCCGCGCGGGCCGGGACTACCCGGCGATGGCACTGATCGGCGTGGTCCGGCTCTGGGACGCGCCCGCGCTGGTGGAGTTGGAGGGCATCGCCGTGCTGGACTGAGGGTGACCGCATAGAATTTGCGGCATATGTCCGACTCTTCGTCAGGTTCCCAGCCGTCAGGTACCGAGCCGGCACCGTCGCAGGGGCCGCGGTTCGAGCGGTGGAGCCGGGCGACCCAGGTCCCGCTGCTGGTGCTCGGCTGCTGCTTCCTGGTCCTGATGCTGCTGCCCGCCGTCGACTCCACGCTCAGCCACGACCAGGAGAAGGTCCTGTGGGTGGCGGAGGGGATCATCTGGCTGGTCTTCGTCGTCGACTACAGCGTCAAGGTCTGGCTGGCGGAGCACCGCAGGGCCTTCTTCCGCAGCCACCGGCTCGACCTGGTCATGGTGGTCCTGCCGATGTTCCGCCCGCTCGGCGCGCTCCGCCTGCTCGGCGTGTTCACGCTGATGGCCCGCGGCCTGCAACGTAACCGCAGCCTGCGGACCGCGACCTACACCGGCGGGACCTTCGTCGTCGTGCTGATCGTCGGCTCCTACGCGGAGTGGCTCGCCGAGCGGAACGCCGCGGGGGCGGACATCCGCACCTTCGGCGAGGCGATCTGGTGGGCGCTGGTGACGATCGCCACCGTCGGCTACGGCGACTACGTGCCGGTGACCACCTGGGGCCGGCTGATCGCCTCGGTGCTGATGATCACCGGAATCGCGACGCTGAGCATGGTCACCGCCTCCGTCGCCAGCTGGCTGGTCCAGCTCTCCCGGCGCGAGGACGACCAGGCCGCGGCCAAGGAGCAGCGGGAACAGCAGATCGAGCAGTTCCGCACGTTGCTGCGGGAGGTCCAGCAGCTGAACCAGCGCCTGGAGCGGCTGGAGCGCCGCTGGGACGAGCGCCGGCAGTAGTCTGTTGCCGTGAGTGAGATTGATGCCAAGATCGACGCCCTGGTTCCCGACTGGATGAACCTCCCCGACATCGCCGAGCGGTGGGGGGTCGGGATCACCAAGGTCCGCGACATGATCAACGACGGCACGCTGCTGTCGGTCCGCCGCGGCGAGAACAAGGTCCTGATGGTCCCGGCCGCCTTCGTCGGCGACGACGGGCCCGTCAAGGGCGTCATCGGCACGCTGACGGTGCTCAAGGACTCCGGGTTCAGCAAGGAGGAGGCCCTGGAGTGGCTCTTCACCGATGACCCGTCGCTGCCCGGCACCCCCGCGCAGGCCCTCAACGAGAACCGCGGCACGGAGGTCCGGCGCCGCGCCCAGGCGATGAGCCTGTGAGCGGCGCGCGCACCGCGCTCGCCGGCGCCCGCCTCTACCTGTGCACGGACGCCCGCCGCGAGCAGGGCGATCTCGCCGAGTTCCTCGACCAGGTCCTGGCCGGCGGCGTCGACATCGTCCAGCTCCGCGACAAGGGCCTGGAGGCCCGGCAGGAGCTGGAGGCGCTGGAGGTCTTCGCCGACGCCTGCCGCCGCCACGGCCGGCTGCTCTCCGTCAACGACCGCGCGGATGTCGCCTTCGGCGCACGGCCCGAGGTGCTGCACCTGGGGCAGGACGACCTGCCGGTTCCGGTCGCCCGCGCGATCCTCGGCGAGGACGTCGTCATCGGCCGCAGCTGCCACGCGGAGTCCGAGGTCGATGTCGCGCTGACCGAGCCGGGCGTCGACTACTTCTGCACCGGCCCCGTCTGGCCCACCCCGACCAAGCCGGGGCGGCACGCCCCGGGGCTGGGTCTCGTCGAGTACGCGGCGAAGCAGGCCACGGACCGTCCGTGGTTCGCGATCGGCGGCATCGAGGAGTCCAATCTGGACGCGGTGCTGGAGGCGGGCGCCCGCCGCGTCGTCGTCGTCCGGGCCCTGACGCAGGCGAAGGACCCCTTCGCGGCAGCGCAGTCGCTTTCAGCGAGGGTCCGGCAGGTGTCCCTCTAGGAGCGCGAGGCGCTGCCGATCTGCGGCTCCTCCCCCAGCCTTCGGCCGGGAGGTGCCCCGGAGGTGCCCCCTGCGTGGGCGCGAACAACCCACCCGGGGCGGATGGCCCTGTCCGCGCGGGATCCCAAGGTCCGCGGGAGGGGGTCCCCCCGGCCGGAGGCCGGGGGATTGTCGCGCACGCAGTTCATCGAGCAGAGCGCCGCGCCCCTGGGGGATAGTGCAACCGACTGATCCTTCCCTCCGCTGAGCGTGTGCCGTCGACCGGCACGCACACTGCTGGGCGACAGTGCCAGCATGCGCCGACGTCGACAGCTCCTGCTCGTTGCGACCGTGCTCGCCTGCCTCGGTGCCGGCGGAGCCAGTGGTGCTCCGCGTGGTGCCGACGCCGCGCAGGACGGGGTGGTCCGCAGTGGCGGCACGCCCCTCGGGAACCTGCGGGTGACCCTGCTGGAGGCAGGACCCGCGCGGCCGCGCGTCCTCGCGCAGACTTGCAGCGGGCCTGACGGGCGGTTCCACCTGACGTACCGGCGGCCCGCAGATCCCCGTGCGGTGCTGTACCTGACCGCCGACGGCGGCAGCGGCGGGCTGCGGCTGGCCGCCACGGTGGACGGCGGCTCCGCCGTCGTGGTGAACGAGCGGACCACCGTCGCCGCCGCTTACGCCTTCGCGCAGTTCACCCACGACGGCGAGGTCGCGGGCGGGAGCCCGGGCCTGCCGAACGCCGCCGCGATCTCGCACAACCTGGCCGACGTCCGCACGGGCGGTGTCGCGCCGCTCCTCGCCGCGCCGCCCAACGGGCGGGAGACCTCGACGCTCGCCGCGTTCGACACCCTCGCCAACCTCCTCGCGGTCTGCGCGCGCGGTGGCGACTGCGGGACGCTCCTGCGGCTGGCTCAGCCGCCCGGCGAGGCCCGGCCGCAGGACAGCTTCCAGGCCGCCGCCGACATCGCCCGCGCGCCCGGCCACGACGCGGCCGCGCTGTTCGCGCTGGCGCGGACGCAGCCGGTGTACCGGCCGGCCCTCGCCGCCGCGCCCGACGCGTGGACCCTGGCGCTGCGCTACGACGGCAACGGCCACGAGGTGAACGGGCCGGGGAACATCGCCTTCGACGCCGCGGGGAACGCGTGGGTCAGCAACAACTACCCCTTCGCCCTGAACCCCCTCACCTCCGTCTGCGGCGGCCGCGCCGTCCTCGCTCTCTCGCCCACCGGCGCCGATCTGCCCGGCGCGCCCTACCGGGGTGGCGGGCTCTACGGGGCCGGATTCGGCATCGCCGTGGACCGGAACGGCCAGGCGTGGGTCTCCAACTTCGGGTTCCAGGGCAAGGGCTGTCCGGTGGACCCGAGCCGTCACGACCGCTCCGTCTCGGAGTTCGCCGCCGACGGCCGGGCGCTGTCGCCCGGGACCGGCTGGCGGTTCGGCGGGATCAGCCAGCCGCAGGGGACCGTCGCCGACCGCTCCGGGAACGTCTGGATCGCGAACTGCGGCAACCGCAGCGTCACCCGCATCCCGGACGGACGCCCCGAGGCCGCCCGGAACCTGCCGCTCGCGGCCGCGGGCCTCGTGAAGCCCTTCGACATCGCCGTCGATCCCCGCGGCCGCGCCTGGGTCACCGGTAACGGCAGCGACAACGTCGTCGAGCTGGCGCCGGACGGCCGTCCGCTGCGCACGGTCACCCCGCCGGGGCTGCACCGGCCGCTCGGCATCGCCTCCGACAGTCTGGGCGACCTGTGGGTGGCCGACGACCAGATCCTGCCGGTGCCCTGCGAGGGCAGCACGACGGCGGACCTCGCGGGCGCGCTGAGCACCGTGCCCGGCCCTGGGCACCGGCCTGGCGTGGTACTGATCCGTCCGGACGGGACGGCGGCGCCCGCGCCGTTCACCAACGGCGGCCTGGTGCTGCCCTGGGGCGTCGCGGTCGACGGGGACGACCACGTCTGGGTGGCGAACTTCGCCGGCCGGCGGCTCGCGGAACTGTGTGGCGCCCGGGTCTCGACCTGCCCGCCGGGCTACCGCACCGGTCAGCCGATCTCCCCGGCCGCGACCGGCTACCCCAGCGACGGGCTGGTGCGGAACACGGGCGTGCAGATCGACCCCTCGGGCAACGTCTGGCTGGCGAACAACTGGCGGCAGGTGCCGCTGCAGACCAACCCGGGCGGTCACGAGCTGGTGGTGTTCGTCGGCCTGGCCGCACCGGTGCTCACCCCGCAGGCCGGGCCGCCGCAGCGGCCCTGAAGGGCAGGCGGGTCGGATCTCCGCGTCAGTTCCGGCGGGCCGTCGCGGCGTCGACCAGGCGGGCCAGGACCGCGCGGGCCTTCGGCGCGCGGATCGGGGCGGAGTCCAGCGCTGTCAGCGCGTCCTCGCGCAGCGCGGCGATGCGCTCCTCGATGCGGCGCGGGGCGCCGCTGCGGGTGATGACGTCGCGCAGTCGCTCGATGCCGTCCGCGTCGAGCTCGGGGGAGCCGAGCAGGTCGTCCAGCAGGCGGGCGTCGGCGGTGCCGCAGGAGGCGAGGGTCTCGGCGACCAGCAGGGTCCGCTTGCCCTCACGCAGGTCGTCCCCGGCGGGCTTGCCGGTGACGGCGGGGTCGCCGAAGACGCCGAGCAGGTCGTCGCGGAGCTGGAAGGCCTCGCCCAGCGGCAGCCCGAACGCGCCGTAGGCGTCGGTCAGGTCCGCCGAGGCGCCGGCCAGCAGGCCGCCGAGCTGGAGCGGACGCTGCACGGTGTACTTGGCGGACTTGTACTCGATCACCGTGCGCGCGCGGTCCACGGCGCCCTCGCCGCAGGCGGGCCAGTTCGCGGCGGGCTCCAGCATGTCGAGGTACTGGCCGGCCATGACCTCGGTGCGCATCAGGTCCAGCAGCGGCTTGGCGCGGCGCACGGCGTCGTGCGGCAGGCCGCAGTCGGAGAAGAGCGCGTCGCACCAGACCAGCAGCAGGTCGCCGACCAGGACGGCGCTCGCCCCGCCGAACTGCGCGGCGTCGCCGCGCCAGCCGGAGCCGCGGTGCAGCGACTCGAAACGGCGGTGCACGGAGGGCAGGCCGCGGCGCGTGTCGCTGTGGTCCATCAGGTCGTCGTGGACGAGCGCGCTGGCCTGGAGCAGCTCCAGCGCGGCCGCCGCCGCGACCGCTCCCGGTTCGTCCGCCGCCCCGCCCGCTCCGCGCCAACCCCAGTAGCAGAACGCCGCCCGCAGTCTCTTCCCGCCGTCCAGCAGGAAGTCGCGGACGGTGCCGCAGACGGGGGCCAGCTGCGGCGAGATCGCCTGAAGGGTCTGTTCCTGACCGGAGAGGAAGGCGTTCAGTGCCTCGTCGATCCGCGTTCGCAGCCACTCCGCGTCGACGGGGTTGCCGACGACGGGCGCGGGGGCGGACTGAGCGAGCGACACCGGTGACTCCGACTGGTACGGGGACCAACAGCGTAACGCGAGCGAACCGCGCCCCCGGGGACGGGGAGGTGCCGCGGGCGCGGCCGCCGCCACCGGTCCCGCCGTCGCGTCCCAAGGACTGGACACCTGTTTCAAACTCCGTCCGGATCGCGGATAACCTTCGGCTATGGCTCTCGGAACCCCCAGCACACGCCCGGATCGCGCAGAGACGATCCGCGACCTCCTGGCGTCCGGTGCCAAGTCCTACTCGTTCGAGTTCATGCCGCCGCGCTCGCCACAGGCGGAGGCGGGGCTGTGGACGGCGATCCGCCGGCTGGAGTCGCTCGCGCCGACCTTCGTCTGCGTCACCTACGGCGCCGGCGGTTCCACGCGCGGCCGCACGATCAACATCACCGGCCGGATCGCCGCCGAGACCACGCTCACGCCCGTCGCGCACCTGACGGCCGTCGACCACACCGTGGCCGAGCTGCGCAACATCCTGGGCTGCTACGCCGACCAGGGCGTGCGCAACGTGCTGGCGCTCCGTGGCGACCCGCCGGGCGACCCGCTGGGCGAGTGGGTCGCGCACCCGCACGGGGTGAACTACGCCTCGGAGCTGGTGGAGCTGATCAAGGAGTCGGGCGACTTCTGCGTCGGCGTCGCGGCCTTCCCCGAGCGGCACCCCCGCTCGACGGACTGGGACGAGGACATCAAGCACTTCGTCCACAAGATCCGCGCGGGCGCCGACTACGCGATCACCCAGATGTTCTTCGACGTGGACTTCTACCTGCGCTTCCGCGACCGCGTCGCGGCGGCCGGGTGCGAGGTGCCGATCATCCCGGAGATCATGCCGGTGACCAGCATCCGCTCGCTGGACCGGATCCCGACCCTGTCGACCGCCTGGTTCCCGCCGCAGCTGCGCGACCGGATGCTCGCCCACGCGGACGACCCGGCCGCGGTGCGCGCGATCGGCATCGAGTACGCCACCGGGATGTGCCGCCGCCTGCTCGACGAGGGCACGCCGGGCCTGCACTTCATGACGATGAACTTCTCGACGGTGACCTCGGAGATCTACCAGAACCTGGGTCTTACCCCGCAGGGCTGAACGCGTCCACCCCGAACGGGTACGGTGTCCTCCACCGTTCGAGAGGTGGTGCCCGAGGTGGCGCTTCTGTATGTCGCGTTCGCGGTGGTCGCCCTGTGGCTGATCGGCGAGCTGCTGCTGCAGCGCCGCGCGCCGCTGCACTGGCGCGGGTTGGCGCTGGTGGGCTTCCTGGTGCTGGTCGCCGGGGTGGTGCAGGGGTCGCTGCCGCTGATCGGTGCGGGTGTCCTCGCCTTCGGTGCGGGGCAGGTGCTGGCCACCATGGCGGTCAAGCGGTCCACCGGGACGGCGCACTGGTCGCTGGTGGCGCCGGAGCGCGTGCCGGTGGTCGGCCGCCTCTTCGGCGGCGAGGAGCCGGCGCCCGCCCCCAAGGGGCGATCGCGCGCGGCGCGCCCGCAGCCGGACCCGGAGCCGCAGTCCCCGCCGCAGCCGCAGTTCGTGGCGGAGCCGACGCCGGAGCCGCTGCCCGAGGCCGTGGAGGCGACGGCGGTCTACCAGGGCGACAGCGTGTACTACGGCCGGGCCGAGCAGGAGTACGGGTACTCGACCGGGCAGCAGGTCGCCTACACCGACCCGTACGCCGACCCCTATACGCAGCAGTACCAGCCGCAGTACCAGGAGTACGCGCCCTACGAGCAGCAGCAGCCGTACCCGCAGTACGAGCAGCAGTACCAGCAGTACCCCGAGTACCAGCAGCAGTACGCGGCCGCCTACGAGCAGCAGCAGCCGTACCAGGACTACCAGCAGCAGGCCTACGGAACGTACGAGCAGGCCGGGTACTACCCGCAGGACCCGCAGCACCACGCCCCCCAGGGCTGAGCCCTACGGCGTGCCGACGAGCCCGGCGACGACCGCCGCCGACATGCCGACGCGCGCCAGCCCGCCGCCCGGGTGGGCGCCGCCGCCGACGTGGAACAGGCCCGGTAGGGCGTCGGCGTTGCCCGGGGCGAGGAACGCCCCGCCCGCTCCCGCGAGGGAGGGCGGCGGAACGGAGCCGCCCGGCGCGCCCGTCTCGGCCGCGGTGTCGGCCGGGGTGCGGGCGTGCGTCCACAGCACCCGCTCACGCAGCCCGGGCGCCGCTTGTGCGGCCCGGGCCAGGACCGCGTCGGCGAAGGCGGCGACGCGGGCGGTGTCGGTCCAGTCGACGGGCCCCTGCGGCGGCACCGTGACGGTGACGACCGCGGCCTCGTGGCCGGCCGGGGCGAGGGTGGCGTCGTCCGGGCGCAGCAGTTGCAGCGTGGGCCGCTCGGGCAAGCGTGGGGTCGGGCCGAAGAGCGCGTCGAGCTCCTCGGCGCGGTCGGCGGCGTGCACGACGGTGCGGTGCCCGGTGTCGCGCGGGCGGTCGCCGCGCAGCGCCAGCAGCAGCGTGAACCGGCCGGGAGCGCCGGTGCCGGCCGAGGTCGTGGGGGCGCGGTCGTCGATCACGACGTCGGCATCCAGGACGGTGCCGTCCGCCAGCCTGACGCCGGTCACCCGGTCCTCGCCGGCACCGTGCTCTGTGACACTGGGCTCCGTGACGACGTGTTCCACCCGCGTCCCGAAGCGCAGGTCGACGCGGCGGGCCTCGCAGCGCCGCAGCACCGCGTCGGCCAGCGCCCGCAGGCCGCCGGTGACGTACCAGACGCCGAAGCTCTGCTCCATGTAGGGCAGCCAGGTCAGCGAGGCGGGCGCCTGCTCGGGGTCGAGGCCGAAGCGGAGCGCGTACTCGTCCAGCAGGGCGGTGAGGCGCGCGTCGCGCAGTTCGCGGCGGGCGACGTCGGCGAGGGTGCGCGGGGCGCGCGTCAGCAGGCCGCGCCGGGCGGGGACGTAGGGGTCGCGGTGCAGTGGCGCCGGGTCGGCGGGGAGCGGCTCCTCCAGCAGCGGACGGCGGGTGGCCTCCCAGACGCCGCGACCGCGTTCCAGCATGGCTCCCCAGCGGGTGCCCGCGTCGCCGCCGAGGGCGGCGTTCAGGGCGCTCTCCACGCGGGCGAGTGAGGCGTTGGCGAGGAGGACGCGGCTGCCGTCCGGCAGCAGGTGCTCACTGCCCGGGTCGACGGGCCGCAACTCGACCTCGTCCTCCAGCCGGGTGCGGCCGGTCTTGAGCATCAGGTCGCGGTAGACGGCGGGGAGGGTGAGCAGGGTCGGGCCGGTGTCGAAGCGGAAGCCGTCGCGCTCGTAGCGCCCGAGCATTCCGCCGTGGGTCGGCGCGGCCTCGCACAGGGTGACCTTGTGGCCGACCGTCGCCAGCCGTGCCGCGGCGGCGAGCCCGCCCATTCCTGCGCCGATGACCACGATCCTTGCCATGGGCACCCATCGTAGGTGCTGATGGGGGCCCTTATGATCGCTGCATGGCGGACTTCGAGTACCACGAGCAGCTGGCGTTCCGGGCCCTAGCGGAGTCCCGTACGACGAGTGGTGACCGCCATTACCACGTGCAGGTGGCGCAGGTGGAGGCGACGCTCGCGCTGGCGGCCGCCGTGGCGGCGCTGTCCCGCAGGCCCGCGGAGCCCGCGTCGGCCCCGGCCCCCGTCCCGGAGGACCGCGTCAGCGGGTCGTGACGCCGTCCATGATCAGCCCGATCAGCCGCTCCGGTGAGCTGACGGTCTTTCCGGCCTGCTTGGAGTAGCCGCAGGCGTAGGTGACGCCGCTGGTGAGCGTCATCAGCTCGCTGGTGGTGACGTCCTGACGGATGCCGCCCGCCGCCTTGGCGCGCGCGACCAGCTCCTCGGAGGCGTGGTGCAGGATCCACGCGGTGTCGTGCTTGCGGTCGGCGTTGAGCAGCAGCGCGGAGGCCAGGCCCTTGAACGCGCCGACGTGGTCCACGAGGCGGACCAGCCAGTCGGCCAGCGCGCGTGTCGGGTCCTCGGCGGTGAGCAGCGGCGCCGCGTCGGCGGCCACGGCGTCCGCCCAGCGGGTGCAGACCGCGTCCAACAGGTCGTCACGCGTGGGGAAGTGACGGTAGAGGGTGCCGGGGCCGACGCCGGCCCGCTTGGCGATCTCGTCGAGTGAGGCGTCCGGGCCGTTGGCGAGAAAGGACTCGGTGGCGACGGCGACGAGCTTCTCGTAGTTGCGTCGCGCGTCGGCCCGCATGGGGCGGCGGGGCGGCCGCTCCTGGGCGTCCTTCGCCTCGGTTTCGGCCGTCATGACCCCGATCCCTTGCTAAGCGGAGACAGTCTCCGTATTGTTGTCCCTGGAACCGGAGGATACCTCCGTTTGCGTTCCCTGCCTATCTTCGCATCCATTCTCCATGCACTCCAGGGCGGAGCCATGTCCGAGAACACCCTTGTGTCCCCTTCCAGCAGAACCCGTGCCGAATCCCCGGTCGACTCACCGCCGCAGCGCCAGCGGCTCGCGCTCGCGGTGATCCTCGCCTGCCAGTTGATGGTGATCCTCGACGCCACCGTCGTCACCATCGCCCTGCCGGGCATCCAGCACGCCCTCGGCTTCTCCTCGGCGGGGCTGAGCTGGGTCATGAACATCTACTCGCTGACCTTCGGCGGCCTGCTGCTGCTCGGCGGCCGGGCCGGCGACATCTTCGGGCGGCGCCGCCTGCTGGCCTGGGGCATCGCGCTGTTCACGCTCGCCTCGCTGGTCGGCGGCCTGGCCACCAACCCGACCGAACTGCTGCTCTCGCGCATGGCGCAGGGCGTCGGCGCGGCCGTCGCGGCGCCCAGCACACTGGCGCTGATCGTCAGCACCTTCCGCGACCCGATCGAGCGGGCCCGGGCCATCGGTCTCTTCTCCGCGATGTCCGCCGGCGGCGCGACCGTCGGCCTGATCCTCGGCGGGCTGCTGACCTCCTGGCTCTCCTGGCGCTGGGTCATGTTCATCAACGTGCCCTTCGGCGTCCTGGTGACGGTGCTGGCGCCGCGCGTGATCCAGGAGCCCGAACGGCACGCCGGACGGCTCGACCTGGCCGGGGCCGCCACGGCGACCGGCGGCATGGTCGGCCTCGTCTACGGCTTCATCCGCGCCGCCACGGTCGGCTGGGGCGACACCCTGACGCTGGTCTGCTTTGCCGCGGCCGCCGTGCTGCTGACCGTCTTCG
This sequence comes from Streptacidiphilus sp. MAP12-33, assembly GCF_041261265.1. Classification (NCBI taxonomy): domain Bacteria; kingdom Bacillati; phylum Actinomycetota; class Actinomycetes; order Kitasatosporales; family Streptomycetaceae; genus Streptacidiphilus; species Streptacidiphilus sp. MAP12-33. The sequence goes on along the minus strand of NZ_JBGCCA010000022.1, from coordinate 112,325 downwards.
TGCTGGTCGAGCGGCGCGTCGCGCAGCCGCTGCTGCCGCTCTCGCTGCTGACGGACAAGGTCCGGGCGGGCGGCTATGCCGCCATGGCGCTGCTCGCGGCCGGGATGTTCGGCATGTTCTTCTTCGTCACCCAGTACCTGCAGACCGGGCTCGGCATGTCACCGATGCGGGCGGGCTTCGGCTTCCTGCCGCTGGCGGTGCCGATCTTCGCCGGGGCGCGTCTCGCTCCGCGACTGGTGCCCAGGTTCGGCGCGCGGCCCTTCCTGCTCGGCGCTCCGCTGCTGCTGATCGCGGGCATGGCGCTGCTCACCCAGGTCGACGCGCACACCTCCTACGCCACCGGGGTGCTGCCCTCGCTGCTGCTGTTCGGCCTCGGCGCCGGGTTCACCATGGTGCCGCTGAGCCTGACCATCCTTAGCAGCGTCAAGCCGCAGGAGGCCGGGGCGGCGTCCGGCACGCTGCAGACGATGCAGCAGGCGGGCGGTTCGCTCGGTACGGCCGTCGGCATCACCGCCTTCAGCCACGCCACCAGCCACCCCTCCGCCCTTCCCGGTGCGGCGGGCCTGCACGCGACGCTCGCCCACGGGGTCTCGCTCGCGATGACCTGCTCGCTGGGGCTGGCGGTCGGCTCGTTCCTGATCCTGGCGCTCTTCGTCCGGCCGCCGCGCCCGCAGCGTCAGGCCGTCTGAGCGCCGGACCACGCGCGCTCAGGCCTGGGCGGTCCGCAGGGCGCGGGCGGCGCGGCGCTCCTTGCGGCGCTGCCAGAAGCGCCGGATGCGGGAGAGGGTGAACAGCACCAGCGCGACGCCGCCCACCAGCAGGCAGCCCGCGATGATCGCGGCGGGCACCGGGTGGAACAGCGCCAGTGCCACCAGACCCGCGACGCCGAGGTCCTCAGCGAGGCTGAGGGCGATGTTGCTGAACGGTTCGGGGGAGGTGTTCACGCCCATCCGCACGCCTGCCTTGATCAGGTGGCTGACCAGCGCGGTGCCGCCGCCGATCGCGGCGGCGCCCAGCGTGGTCAGCGAGTCGTGGGCGTGGCCCGCGAGCAGTGCGGCGACCACGGCGCCGGCGATCGGGCGGATCACGGTGTGGACGAGGTCCCACAGCGAGTCGACGTAGGGGATCTTGTCGGCGATCGCCTCGATCAGGAAGAGCACCCCGGCGATGATCAGCACGTCGGTCCGCTCCAGGGCCGGCGGCACGGAGGTCACGCCGTCGTAGCGGCCGAGCAGGCCCATCAGCAGGACCACGGCGTAGGCGTTGATGCCGCTGGCCCAGCCGCTGGTGAAGACGAGCGGAAGCAGGCTCACGTTGGTTTCCCCCGGGTGTGTTGCGTCGACGTGCGGATCGGAAGGGGCACCAGCGTACGCGGGAGCGCGCAGTGGGCCGCGGGGCATTGTCCCAAGATCCCTAGGTACTCGTACTCAGTTGATCGTCCGAACGGGTTGAGTACCCCGGCGGATGGTTCCCGACCTGCGACGACGGCAAAGTAGTGGGCACCGGGAGGGGCTGGGGCGGCAAGGCGCCGGCCCACCCGGGGCCCGGCACTGCACCGCCGACACGGGGCGGCGGAGCAGGTGCCGGACCGGTGGGGGAGCACGTACGGGGTGGGAGTACGGGGCCCGGGGGAGCACGGGGGAAGCAGGGGGGAGGAGCGGCGTCCGCCGCGGGTGAGTGGGGGCTCGCCTGCGGTGGACGCCGCTTCGCTGTTCCGGCCGGAGTGGCCGGGCCGGTTGGGGCCGGAACGGCCGGCGCAGTGACCGGGGCGTCAGAGCAGGGTGACCTCGGCGGGCGGGGTCGTGGCCGGTTCCGCGCCGGAGAGCGACGCGGCGGCCGCCGCGAGCCGGCGGACCGCCTCGCGGGAGACCTCCGGCGGGAGCGAGAACGGCAGCCGGACGAAGCGCTCCAGCACGCCGTCCACGCCGAACCGCGGGCCGGAGCCGACCCAGACGCCGTGTCGCTCCGCCGTCGTCGCCAGCGCGCTGCCGGACAGGCCCGGCGCGGTGCGGACCCAGAGCGAGAGGCCGCCCTGCGGGAGCCGGAAGGTCCAGCCGGGCAGGAGCTCACGGACCGCCTCCGCCAGCGCGTCGCGCTGGGCGCGGACCCGGTCGCGCTGGTGGGTGAGGATCTGCGGCAGGGTCTGCGGGGCGAGCAGGTGCCGGACGGCCAGCTGCTCGACCACCGGCGAGGAGACGTCGAGGCTGGCCCGGTCCCCGGCGAGGCGCCGGATCAGCTCCGGGGTGGCCCGGATCCAGCCGATCCGCAGGCCGCCCCAGAAGGTCTTTCCGGCCGAGCCCAGCGTCACCACCGTGCCGCCGTGGTCGAACGCGGCGAGCGGGCGCGGCATGCGCGCGGCCAGCTCCTGGTCCAGACAGAGGTCCACCATGGTCTCGTCGCTGACCAGCAGGGTGCCGGTGGCGCGGGCCGCGTCGACCAGGGAGCGGCGCTCGGCCTCGGGCATCAGCAGGCCGGTGGGGTTGTGGAAGTCGGGGATCAGGTACGCCATGCGCGGCGCGGCGTCGCGCAGGGTGCGGGCCCAGGCCTCCAGGTCCCAGCCGTCGTGGAGCAGCGGTACCGGTACCGCGCGTCCGCCCGCGTAGCGCAGCGCCTGGAGCACGTTGGCGAAGCTGGGCGACTCGACGGCGACGCGCTCGCCGGGGGCGAGGACGTGACGCAGCAGCAGCGAGAAGGCTCCCGCCGCGCCCGTGGTGATCATGATCTGCTCGGGGCCGGTCGGCAGCCCACGCGCGGTGTAGCGGTCGGCCACGGCCTGCCGGGTGGCGGTGAGCCCGGCGGGGAAGTCGCCGTGGGTGGCGGTCCAGGCGGGCAGTTCGGCGACGGCGGCGGCCATCGCCCGGCTCAGCCACGGCTCGGGCGCCGACATGGCCGCGATGCCGAGGTCGATCACGTCGCCCCTACCCGGCAGACCGCCGCCCGGCACGCCGCCGCCCGGGCCGCCGCTCGCGGCGTGCGGGGAGATGCCGATCACGGGCATCGCCCGCCCGGCCGGCAGGCTCGTCCAACTGCCCGCGCCACGGCGGCTGGTGAGGAAGCCCTCGTCCCGCAGCAGTTCGTAGGCGGCGGCCACGGTGGTCCGGCTCACCCCGAGGGCGGTGGACAGTTCGCGCTCGGCGGGCAGCCGCGTCTCGACCGGCACCCGGCCGTCCAGCACCAGGGTGCGCAGGCCGCCCGCGAGCGCACGGTAGGCGGGGCCTGCGTCGGGGCGCTGCCAGTCGCCGAGGGCGCGGTCGAGTTGGGCGGCGCGGACGGCCGCACGGGCGGAGGGTGGCATCGTCGGTCAGTCCACTTCTCGCGGATTGGCTATGGAAGAGCAGTCCAATTCCCTTCAGAGTGATGCCAACAACCGCGGAAAGGCAAGCGGTGCTGAGGAGGGAGGGGCCACTGTGGTCCTCGCACGGCGTCTCGTCCAGCTCTATCTGGGGCTCTGGCTCTACGGCTTCAGCATGGCCATGATGCTGCGCGCCTCGCTCGGGCTGGCGCCCTGGGACGTGCTCAACCAGGGCGTCGACCACCACGTCCCGCTCTCCTACGGCACCGTCTCGATGATCATCGGTGCCGCGGTGCTGCTGCTCTGGATCCCGCTGCGGCAGAGGCCAGAACTCGGCACGATCAGCAACGTCTTCGTCATCGGCCTCTCGGTCGACGCGGGCCTGTCGATGCTGCCCACGCTGCACGGCCTGCCCGTGCGGGCGGCGATGCTGGCCGGCGGCATCGTCGCCAACGGTCTCGCGGGCGGCCTGTACATCGGCGCCCGCTTCGGCCCCGGCCCGCGTGACGGCCTGATGACCGGCTTCGCCCGCCGCACCGGCGGCTCGCTGCGGCTGATCCGCACGCTGATCGAGCTCACCGTGCTCGTGGTCGGCTGGCTGATGGGCGGCCAGCTCGGCATCGGGACCGTCGCCTACGCGCTGGCGATCGGCCCCCTGGTGCAGTTCTTCCTGCCGATGTTGACTGTTCCTCATGCGGACGATTCGAGTGGGGCACGGCGGGACGGGGCCGGGCGCGATCACTCCGGACGGGTGCGCGGTGGAGCTGTACACGAGACTGCTCGTGGGTGACGAGCCGGACCAGGTCGCCGGACAGGCGCCGCGTCCGGGCGCGAGCATCCTCGAACTGGGCTGCGGCACCGGCCGGGTGACCCACCCGCTGGTCGAGCGGGGTTTCGCGGTGACCGCCGTGGACGAGTCGGCGGAGATGCTGGCGCACGTGCGCGGCGCGACGACGGTGCTCTCCTCCATCGAGGAGCTGGACCTCGGGACCCGCTTCGACGTGGTGCTGCTCGGCTCCTTCCTGGTCAACACCGGCGACCTGGCGGTCCGCGCCGGCCTGCTGGCCACCTGCCTGCGGCACGTCGCCGAGGGCGGGGTGGTCCTGATCCAGCGCGAGGGGGAGGGCTTCTACGGCGAGATCCCGCGTGAGGCCGTCATGCGCGACGGCGTCGGCCGGATGCGGATCACCTCCTCCGAGGAGATCGAGCCGGGTCTGCGCGCGAACCAGGTCGACTACCTGTTTCCCGACGCGCGGTGGACGCAGTACTTCCGCACCCGCCACCTCCCCGACGCCGCGTTCGAACAGGCCCTCGCCGAGGCCGGTCTGGCCCTGGACGCCTACCTCACCCCGGACCACGTCTGGGCGCGGGCGCTGCCCGCCGCGTAGCCGCGCGAAACCTCCCCAGCCGGGCGGACGACCACGTCAGTGGCCGTCCGCCCGGCTTTGTCAGTGGTGCGGTGGAGCATGGCGAACGAGGGCCCGGTCGGGTTACCCTGGAGTCGTTCGAACGAAAGTTCGAACGTGGTCGCAAGGAGGAGGACGCGATGAGCAGGAGGCGTGCGGACCTGATCGAGGTGCGTGGCGGCACGGGCTTGCCCACCCACTTCCTCTGGCACGACAAGGTGTACGCGGTGCGCGAGGTACTCGGGCACTGGAAGGAGAGCGGCGCCTGGTGGGAGGAGGTCCGCTCGGCCCACGGGACGCGGATCGCCGGTCAGGCGCTGGACCGGACGGAGCGGGAGGTGTGGCGGGTCGAGGCCAGCCCCGGCCGCTGCTTCGCCCCCGGCGTCTACGACCTCACCTTCGACCGCGGCACCGACCGCTGGACCCTCACGAGCACGGCTGACTGACACGGCTACGGACTGACCGGGAGGGCGTACGTCATGAGGGAGAACGCCGAGAACACCGCGAACGCCGAGAACGCCAAGGCGCAGGTGCTGCAACTGCCGCTGCCGAGCGCCGTGGGCGGGTCGGGCATGCCCTACCGCCCGGCGTCGGACATCCATCCGGTGCTGCGGCGCGCCGGTGCCCCGCCCGCCGCGGTGGACCTGCTGGCGCAGGCGCAGCGCGGGCTCGCGGAGGCGCGGGAGCTGGAGGGCCCGCTGGAGCGGTACGCCGCCGCGCATCTCGCGGCGCTGCGCGCCTCCGCCGCCGTGCTCGCGCTGCGCGGACGCCCGGAGGAGAGCCCCCGCAAGCGCAAGCGGATCCGCAGTGCCTGGGAGGTGCTGCCGGAGGTCGCCCCGGAGCTCGCGGAGTGGGCGGTCTACTACGCGGCCGGGGCCCCCAAGCGGGCCGCGGCCGAGGCCGGGATCGCGTCGGCCGCCAGCGCCCGCGACGCGGACGACCTGATCCGCAACACCGCGCTGTTCCTGCGGATCGTGCAGCGGCTGATCGCCCGCGGCGCGGCCACCGGGGCCGCGGTGCCACGGGCGCGCAGCGGGGAGGAGGGGATGCCCCGCACGGGGTGAGCAGGACGGGTACGACACAGCCGGCGGGATCGGGAGGGCCCACAACGCCTTGAGGAGTCAGACGAGATGAGCCCCACGGACTCCTTCGTGCAGCTGCACACCGCCTCCGGCTACTCGCTGCGCTACGGCACCGCGACGCCCGCGGCGCTGGCCGAACACGCCGCCTCGCTCGGCATGCGGGCGCTCGCCCTGACCGACCGGGACGGCCTCTACGGCGCGGTCCGCTTCGTGCAGGCCTGCGTCAAGGCGGGCATCGCGCCCGTCCTCGGCGCCGATCTCGCCTGCGAGCGCGGGGCGGAGGGCCTGGACCGCGCCGCCGCCGACGCCGCACGGCCGCCGCGCGCGGTCGTGCTGGCCCGGGGCGGCCGGGCCGGCTATGCCGCGCTGTGCCGCCTGGTCAGCGGGGCCCACGGGGACGAGGTGGAACGCCGGGCCCGTCCGGTACTGGCCGCGCAGCAGGTCGCGGCCGCCGCCGACCGGCTCTACGTGCTGCTCGGGCCGGACTCCGCCGTCGGCCGCGCTGCCGCGGCCGGGCGGATGGCCGAGGCGCAGGCGGAGCTGCTGCGCTGGCGCACCCTGTGCGGGGAGGCCGTGGTGATCGAGGTGGTGCACCACCTCGCTCCGCCCGGCCACCCCGCCTCGCGCGGGGTCGCCCAGCGGCTGCTGCGGCTGGCGCGCGAGACGGGCGTCCCGGCCGTGCTGACCAACGCCGTGCGCTACCTCGCGCCCGAGGACGCGCCGGTCGCCGACGTGCTGGACGCCTCCCGCCGCCTGGTCCCGCTGGAGCTGCGCTCCCGCGACCGGGTCAACGCCGAGGGGTACCTGAAATCCGGCCCGGAGATGGCCGCACTCGCCCACGACCTGTGCGACACCGCCGCCGAGGCACGCGAGCTGCTCGCGTCGACCCGCCGGATCGCTGAGCGCTGCCTGCTCGACGAGCTCGGCCACGACATCGGCCTCGGCTCCATGCACATGCCCGAGCCCAGCGTGCTCGGCACCACCCGCGAGGGCGCCGTCCGCGAGCTGCGCGCCCGCTGCGAGGCGGGCGTCACCCGCCGTTACGGGGGGCCCAGCGCCGAGCTCACCGACCGGCTGGAGCAGGAGCTCGCGCTGATCAACACGCTCGGCTACGAGCCGTACTTCCTCACCGTCGCCGAGGTCGTCGACCTCACCCGCGCCGCCGGCATCCGCTGCGCGGCCCGCGGCTCCGGCGCCGGCAGCCTGGTCAACCACCTGCTCGGCATCTCCGGCGTCGAACCGCTCGAACACGGCCTGCTGATGGAGCGTTTCCTCTCCGCCAAGCGCCTCTCGCTGCCCGACATCGACGTCGACGTCGAGTCCGCCCGCCGCACCGAGGTCTACGACCTGATCCTGGACCGCTTCGGCTCCGACCGGACCCTGTGCGTGGCGATGCTGGAGACCTACCGGGTCCGCCACGCCGTCCGCGACGCGGGCGCCGCGCTCGGCCTGCCGCCGGCCGAGATCGACGCCGTGGCCAAGGCCTTCCCGCACATCCGCGCCCGCGACGCGCGGGCGGCGATGCGCGACCTGCCCGAACTGCGCCACTCCCGGCTGGAGGAGGGCGTCTTCACGGCCCTGTTCGACATCGTCGAGAAGCTCGACGGCCTGCCCCGCCACATCGCCCTGCACCCCAGCGGCGTGCTGCTCTCCGACCGCCGGCTGCGCGACCGCACCCCGGTCGAAACGAGCGCGCAGGGCTACCCGATGAGCCAGTACGACAAGGACGACGTCGAGGCCGTCGGCCTGCTCAAGCTCGACGTGCTGGGCGTGCGGATGCAGTCCGCGATGGCCCACGCCCTCGTCGAGACGGAGCGGGTGCGCGGCGAGCGGATCGACCTGGACGCGGTGCCGCTGGACGACGAGGAGACCTTCGAGCTGATCCGTTCCACCCGCACGCTGGGCTGCTTCCAGATCGAGTCGCCCGGCCAGCGCGAGCTGATCGGCAAGTTCGCGCCGCAGACCTTCGGCGACCTGATCATCGACATCTCGCTGTTCCGGCCCGGCCCGGTCAAGAGCGACATGGTCACCCCCTTTCTCAACGCCCGCCACGGCTGGGCCGACCCGGTCTTCGTCCACGAGGACCTGCGGAAGATCCTCGCCGAGACCGAGGGCGTCGTCGTCTTCCACGAACAGGTGATCCGGATCATCGCGGCGATGACCGGCTGCGGCTTCGACCAGGCCGACCAGGCGCGGCGCGTGCTGGGCACCATCAAGGGCCAGCAGGCGATCGGCGACTGGTTCTGCCTCGCAGCGGACAAGCGCGGCTATCCGCGGCCCGTGGTCGAGCGGGTCTGGGAGATCCTCAAGGCCTTCGCCTCCTTCGGCTTCTGCAAGGCCCACGCGGGCGCCTTCGCGCTGCCCACCTACCAGTCCGCCTGGCTGAAGACCCACCACCCGGCCGCCTTCTACGCCGGGCTGCTCACCCACGACCCCGGCATGTACCCCAAGCGGCTGATCCTCGACGACGCCCGTCAGTTCGGCGTCCCCGTGCTGCCGCCCAGCGTCAACGACTCCGTCGCCGACTACACCCTGGAGCGCACGCCGGACGGGCGTGACGCGCTGCGGATCGGGCTCGCGGACGTCAAGGGCATCAGCGACGCCGAGATCGCCCGGATCGTGCGCGAGCGCGAGGGCGCACCCTACGCGAGCCTGCCCGACTTCCGGCGCCGCGCCGAGCCGGACCAGCCGACGCTGGAGAACCTGGTCCTGGCCGGCGCGCTGGACGCGCTGCACCCGGGCCTCACCCGGCGGGACCTGCTGCTGCACGCGGCGACCGACCCGAAGCCCAGGGGGCCGAGGAGGCCGCTGCCGTCCCAGCTGGAACTGGCCGACGCGGCACGGGAGGAGGCCGGTCCCACCTCGCTGCCGGCTCCTTCCGCGACGGACCTGATCCGGGGGGAGATCGAGGCGCTGGGTCTGGACCACAGCGCCCACCTGCTCAGCCCTTACCTGCCGTTCCTCGCCGGGCTGGGGGTCGTCCGTTCCAACGAGCTGCTGCGGCAGCGCAACCGCAGCGAGATCCTGATCGCCGGGGTCAAGGTCGCCACGCAGACCCCGCCGGTGCGCACCGGCGTCCGCGTCGTCTTCGCGACCCTGGACGACGCGACCGGCCCGCTGGACTTCGCCATGTTCGAGGACGCGCAGGCGCACTACGCCGCCACCGTCTTCCACTCCTGGCTGCTGCTGGTGCGCGGCGTCGTCCGCCGCACCGGCCCGCGCGGCGTCTCGCTGACCGCGACGGCGGCGTGGGAGCTGACGGCGCTGCACGGGCTGTGGCGCGCGGAGGGGATCGACGCGGTGCGGGCCGTGCTGGCCGTCGTGCCGGAGGCGGAGGAGGCGCCGGCCCGTCGCGTCATGGTGCATCCCAGCGGGTTCCGGATGTCCCCGTACGCCGACCTCAAGCCGCCCGGCGTCCCGGCGGCGGACGCCCCGCGCAAGCTGTGGCACACCAGCCCGGGGAGCCCCGGATGAGGCCCGGGTACGGGTGTGAAGCAATAGGGTGGGCCTGTCGGCCAGGCCATACGACCCGAGGAGCTGCTCCGTGCACCCGACCCGTCCCCGTAGCGCGTTGCGGACCGCAGTCGTGTGGGAGGTCCTGCGCGCGGCGCTGGACCGGCAGGCCGAGGCCCTCGGGCGCCCCGTCCTCGACGTGCTCGACACGGGTGGCGGCACGGGCAACTTCGCCGTCCCCGTCGCGAGCCTCGGCCACCGGGTCACCGTCGTCGACCCCAGCCCCGACGCGCTGTTCGCCTTGGAGCGGCGGGCGGCGGAGGCCGGTGTCACCGGCCAGGTCCGCGCCATACAGGGTGACACCGACACCCTCGCCCAGCAGGTGCCTGCCGGCAGCATGGACGCGGTGCTGTGCCACGGCGTCCTGGAGTTCGTCGACGACCCGGCGCAGTCGCTGCGCGAGCTCACTGCGGTGCTGCGGCCCGGCGGCCTGGTCAGCCTGCTTGCTGCCAACCGCAACGGCGCGGTCCTCGCGCGCGCCCTCTCGGGCCACTTCGCGGAGGCCCGCGCGGCGCTCTCCGGCATCCAGAAGGCCGACGCGCCGCGCCGTTTCACCGGCGTCGAACTGCAGGACCTCGCCGACGGCGCGGGCCTTTCGGTCCTGTCCGTGCACGGCGTCCGCATCTTCGCGGACCTGGTCCCCGGTGTCCTCGTCGACACCGAGCCGGGCGCGTTCGAATCCCTCCTCGCCCTGGAGCAGGCCGCGTCCGCGGACCCGTCCTTCCACGCGGTGGCCACCCAGCTCCACGTCCTCGCCGAGCTCGCATGAGGCACACGAGGTAGTCGCACCCTCCAGGGGCGCGGGGCTCTGCCGGCATGCGGCTCCGCCGCAGGGCGCGGGCAACCACTGTGTGCGGATGGCCCTGCTCGTTCGGCGCGCTACCTGGGTGGGTGGCTTGTCGCGCGGTTCCTCGCGCCCCTGGGCGGTGCGACCGGCTCCTCGCGCAGAAGTCCCCGCGCCCCCGGGTCGTGCAAGCACGCGCGGGAGCGATCGCTCGTGATCGTGCACGCGGATCTGGATGCGTTCTACGCCGCCGTCGAGCAGCGCCGCAGGCCGGAGCTGAAAGGCAGGCCCGTTGCCGTCGGTGGGGCCGGGCCGCGGGGCGTGGTGATGTCGGCGTCGTACGAGGCGCGGCAGCAGGGCGTGGGTGGGGGCATGCCCACCGTCAGGGCCAGGCGGCTCTGTCCGGAACTCGTGATGGTGCCGCCGGACATGGACGAGTACGCCGTCGTCTCGGCCAACGTCATGGCCGTGCTGCACGCCTTCGCCCGGCGCGTCGAGCCGGTGTCGATGGACGAGGCGTACCTCGACTGCTCCGGTGTCGGCCTGCGCCCCCGTGCCCTCGCGGAGCTGCTGCGCAAGCGCGTCCGCGACGAGCAGGACCTCGCGCTGTCCGTCGGCGTCGGGCCGAACAAGCTCGTGGCCAAGCTCGCCTCCGTCGCGGCCAAGCCGGATGGCCTCCTGGTCGTCCCTCCCGCCGAGGTGGACGCGTTCCTGCGCCCGCTCCCGGTGGACCGCCTCCCCGGTGTCGGCCCGAAGACCGGGGAGGCGTTGACGCGCTTCGGGCTGCTCACCGTCGGCGACCTCGCCGGCACACCCCGCGACACCCTGCGCCGGATCGTCGGCGCGGCCGCGGGCGACCTGCTGACGCACTACGCGCGCGGCGAGGACGCGCGGCCGGTGGTGCCGCAGCGCGCGGAGCGCAGCCTCGGTGGGGAGCGGACGTTCCCGGCGGACGTCTCGGGTGACCACGAGGTGATCCGGACGACGCTGCTGGGCCTGGCCCAGCAGAACGCGGCCCGGCTGCGGGCCGGAGGGCTGGCCGCGCGGACCGTCACGGTCAAGGTGCGCTTCGCGGACCTGCGGACCGTCACCCGTTCGCGCACCCTGCCGGAGCCGGTGGACCTGGCCCACGACATCTTCGCGGCGGCGGTCCCGCTCTTCGGGGGGCTGGTGCCGGCGAGGGCGCGGATCCGGCTGGTGGGTCTGCGGGTCGAGGGGCTGGACGGGGGTGCCCGGCCGACCCAGCTGGCGCTGGGGGAGCGGGAGGTCGGGTGGTCGGAACTGGAGCGGACCATGGACCGGGTGCACGCGAAGTTCGGTGCCGCGGCGGTCCGCCCGGCCAGCTTGATCACCAAATCGCCGCAGGCGGGAAACTTCTCCGGGGCCGAGGTCGTTGACCGGTCGGAACGTCGGGATCACGGCCGCTCGGAGAGAGCTACCGCACATGCTCCTCGGCAGTCCAAAAACCCTGGGTAAACCGTATGATTCGGGTAAAGCCAGCAAGCATGACGGCCGGGCGCCCGGGGCATACCAGCAACATCAAATCAGCAGTGCGGCGGGGTGGGCGCCCCGAGGGCGGCTACGCCCCCAGGCGGCCAGAGGAGGAGGACGAGGTGCCGCTCTCGGACCACGAGCAGCGTCTGCTTGAGCAGATGGAGCGAGCGCTGTACGCCGAGGACCCGAAGTTCGCTTCGGCTCTCGAGGGCACGGGTCTGCGCACACGCACCCGCCGGGCCGTCTACGGGTCCGCGGCGGGTTTCGTGGTGGGCGTCGGTCTGCTGATGGGAGGCCTCTTCCTGCATCAGCAGTGGGTGAGCGTCGGCGGCTTCGTACTGATGCTGGCGGGCGCGGTCTTCGGTGTCACGGCCTGGCGGCGGATCCCGCGGCTGGCCCTGGTCGACCCGCGGACGGGCGCGCCGGTGGCGCGCAAGCGCAAGCGCGGTCGTGGCGGCAGCCTGGTGGACCGCATGGAGCAGCGCTGGCAGCACCGCCAGGAGCAGCAGGGCCGCGGCGGCGGTTACTAGCCGGTCAGGCCGGCCAACAGAAACGTATCCCCGAGCAGCGGGCCCCGGACGGAATCCGGGCCCGCTGCTTTGTTGTGCTCGCTGCAGAAAACATGAGCACGACTCTTGTTTACTTACTGGTCAGTACCTACCCTGAGGGGCGATCCGGGCACTCCCCGTCCACCCTCAGGAGCATTGTGTGACCAGATCAGCAAAAGCCAGGGCCACCTTCGCGGCCCTCGCCGTCTCCGCGCTCGTCGGCGCGCTCGGAACGGCGGCGGTCCAGCCGGCCGCCGCCGCGACGGCGAGCTCGCCCGACAGCCGGCCGGCGGCGATCGTCTCGCTCGGTGACAGCGCCATCTCCGGCGAAGGAGCGGGCACCGACACGAACGACGCCTACATGGCGGGCACCGACGGGCCCAAGAACTTCTGTCACCGCCACAACGAGTCGGTCATCTTCGACACCGGAGTCAGCGGGGTCACCCCCGTCGACCTCGCCTGTTCCGGTGCGCAGACCGGGGACCTGACCTCCGACCCGACCCTCGCCAAGATCACCGGTGGAGGCAGCGGCGACTACGGCGAGCCCAAGCAGGACGTCCAGCTGGCGCAGACCGCCGCCAACTACGACGTCAAGATGGTCGTGGTGACCATCGGCGCCAACGACGACTTCGACTTCACCGGGATCGTGGTCAGCTGCCTGACCGCCTACTTCCCGATCCCGCAGTCGAAGGGCTGCCGTGACACCATCGGCAGCGCGACCGTCTCGGCCCGCGCCAAGGCGGTGCTGCCCAAGGTCGAGGCGGCGCTCACCGACATCCGGCAGACCATGCGCAACGCCGGCTACGCCGACAGCGACTACCAGCTGGTGCTGAACTCGTACTTCACCCCGATCACCCCGGACATCCGCAGCAACCTCTACGCGGACAAGGTCGCCCAGGGCTGTCCCGGCTTCCCCGAGGACGCCGCCTGGGCGCACAACTGGGTGGTGCCGACCCTGGACGACACCGAGCGGGCGGCCGCCGAGGCCGTGCCGGGAGTGCGCTTCCTGGACCAGCGCCGGGTCTCCTACGGCCACGAGGTCTGCGCCGAGTGGACCAGCTCGCCGTACGAGTACATCAACGGCGACGTGATCGACCTCAGTGAGAACACCCGCAACGGCTGCGACCAGTCGATCGGCGTGCTCGGACTGTGCACGGACGAGGTGCGGCAGTCGTACCACCCGCGCGTGGCCGGCTACAAGGCGGAGGGCAACTGCCTCGGGGAGTTCTACGACAACCCGAACCAGCAGGAGGCCTACTGCACCCTGGACCAGCAGGACGGCACCACGATCATGCCGCTGACACCCGGGGTCGCCTCCTTCGGTGACGTGCCCGAGGACGGCGCCTGGTACCAGATCGCCAACAAGGCGAGCGGCCAGATGCTCGACTTCTCCGGCGGCGGCAGCTACGGCGACAGCACCAACGGCCGCCCGGCGATCACCTATCCCGTCACCGGAGGGCTGAACCAGTCCTTCGTCTTCGAGATCAAGTCCGGCGGCAGCTACGAGCTGGACTTCAGCGGCAACCGCAACATGTGCCTGGACGCCAACGGCGCCTCCACCGCCGCGGGCACACACCTGCAGCAGTGGGGCTGCAACGGCGGCGCCAACCAGCACTGGGTGCTGGAGGCGGCCGGCGGCGGCTACTACAAGATCGCCGATTCGGCGAACACCAACATGGTGATCACCCTCGGCACGAGTGCCGCCACCGACTCGTCCGGCAACCCGATCACCACCCTGCAGCCCGACACCGGCGCCGACGGCCAGCTGTGGCAGATCACCAAGCTCGGCATCGTCTACCTGCACGGATAAGCACGGCCGAACCGCAGGGCACTTCAGGACCGGGGCCGCAGTCCGCGTCGCAGCGCTGCGGCCCCGGCGCGTGCCCGGGCCGCCACGGTCGCCCGGATCCGGCGCGGCAGTGTGCGGAAGCGACGGGCCGCCGACGGCGGCAGCAGGACCGCGCGGATCCGGGTGCCCCGGTCCGCGGAGGCCGCCAGGCCCACCCGGACCTCCCGCACGTCCTGACGCAGCGACAGCGGCGTGGAGACGGCGGGCGCGTACAGGACCTGCTCGGTCGCCAGCGCCAGCCGGCCGGCCGCCGCGCTCGGCCCCGGGCCCAGCTCGCCCAGCTCGCTGATCCGGGCCGCGGTCCGGCGCGGGGTCTCCGCGTCGTCCGGCGGGATGCCGTGGTCCCAGGCGGTGTCGATCAGCTCCCGCCAGGCGGCCAGCACCTGCTGGTCGGTCAGACCCGAGGGCCCGCGCCGCAGCCGCGACCTCCGGGTGCGGCGCCGCCACAGCATCGGGGTGACCAGCAGGGCCAGCAGCAGCCCGGCAAGTGACCAGACGGCCAGCAGCAGCGGCGCGGTGGGGGAGAGCACCGACTGCGCCGGCGCGCCGCCCACGTCGGCCTGCTGACCGCAGTCACCGATCCGCTGGAACTGGGGCGGGCAGGTGGCGTGGCTGCGCGCGCCGCCCGTGGGCTGTGCGCCCGCGGTGGCGCCGTCGCTCGGGGCCGCCGAACTGCCGGGCGCGGTGTCCGCGGTGATGTACGTCGGGGTGACCGTGCCGGAGCGTGGGGTCGGCTCGAACCGCAGCCAGCCCACCCCGGAGAAGTACAGCTCCGGCCAGGCGTGGGCGTCGTGGGTGGTGACCGTCCAGGAGCCGTCGGGGTTCTGCTGGCCGGGGGTGAAGCCGACCACGACGCGGGCGGGGATGCCGAGCGAGCGGGCCATGGCCGCCATCGCCGAGGCGTAGTGGACGCAGAAGCCGGACTTGCGGGTGAGGAACTTGGCCAGCGCGTCCTGGCTGCTGTCGACGGGGACGTTGGTGTTGTAGGTGAACCCGCCGGACTGGGAGAACCAGTTCTGGAGCAGCACGGCCTTGTCGAAGGCGTCCGTGGCGCCCGCGGTCACCTTCCGGGCGTCGGTGGCGACGAGGGCGGGCAGGTCCTTGGGCAGGTAGGTGTAGGTGGTCTGGATGTCCTTGGGGGCCGGGGGCGCGCCGCGCAGCTGGTCCGGCGTCGGGCGCAGCGAGAGGCTGCGCACCTGGTAGTCCAGGCCGTGGGCGGTCTGCTCGTTGGCGCCGATGACGGTGCGGCCCTCGGGCTCCCAGCGCCAGTCGCCGGACACGGCCACGTCGGTGGCCGGGTAGGGCATCGGCAGCCACTGCTGGACATAGGAGTTCTGGGTGACGATGTGGGTGATCACGGCGGTCGACGGGACGTCGGGCTTCAGCTCGGGCGGCGCGCCGAGGGAGCTCGGCAGTCCGACCGCGCGGTGCGTGGTGGTGGTCCAGGAGACGCCGTTGAACTGGTCCAGGTCGACGATGCGCAGGTACTGGTCGCTGGGGTCGGTGGCGCTGGTGGTGTAGTCGAGGATGTCCACCGGGGTGGTCTGCTGCAGGCTCTGGGCCAGCGAGGCCAGCGGGTTGACCGCGGTGATCACCCCGCCGCCGTCGCCCGAGCCCCCGCCGTGGCCGAGACCGGTGATGATGCCCGCGCCGACGCCGGGCAGCACCAGGGGCAGCAGCAGCCCTCCGGCCACCGCGACACTCGCGATCCGCAGACCGGAGGAGGTGAGCGGGCTGGTGCCGTCGTCCGCACCGCTGCTGCCGTAGAAGATCCGGCCCCAGCGGGCGACCCGGTCCCGGCCCTCGGTCATCAGCAGGGTCAGGTAGCCCATCGTGGCGACGAGGAAGTAGAACCAGACCGCACCGGCGGGGTGGATGCCGGTGCCCACCGCGTACAGGGCCAGCAGCGGCAGGCCCGCGAGGGCGACCCGCTGGTAGGTGACCGCCACCGCGTCCACGATCAGGCCGACGCCGAGCAGGGCCAGCGTCAGCAGCAGCCGCAGGCCGACCGTCGCCGGCGCCGGTGTGGCGAAGTGGGACATGTCGTCCACGCCGGAGGCGAGGTCGTCGCCTAGCTGCCGGACCGCCTCGGGCCCCGGCAGGAACCGTCCCACGGCCTCGCCTGAGGCGAAGGCGAAGGTGACCAGCAGCACGCCGACCAGCAGCTGGAGCAGCACCACGACCGGTCGCGGCAGCGCGAGCCGGCGGGCGCCCACGCCTGCGGCCACGATCAGCGCCAGCAGGAAGGCCGCCTCGACGATCCAGCTGCTCGGCTCGACCAGCGGCCACAGGCACAGCGCGGTGAGCACGGTGGCCGTCGCGGCGGCCACGGCGATCCGGGTGCGCCCGTTCATCGCTCGATCCCCATGTCTCTCACGTCGTGAATGTCACGAGCCCGCCTGTCACGCGCACGCATGTCACACGCCCCCGTCGGTGGCGGCGGCCGGCGCGCCGGACGGCATGACCGGGCGCGCCGAGGCGGCGCCGCCGGCCCGGGCCAGCAACCGCCACAGCTCCGGCAGCGAGTCGCCGCTGCTCGCGGGCAGGACCCGCCAACCGGCCTGGCGCAGCAGCCGTTCGTGGCGCTCGCGGCGGGTGTCCAGGTCCTCCGCCGGGGCCGTCTCGGCCTCGGCGTCGCCGCCGGTGGCGGCGCCGTTCCCCTGCCCGTTGCCGTTGCCGTTGCCGTTGCCGTTGCCGTTTGCGCCGGAGCCGAGGCCGCGCAGCAGGGTCCAGCTGTCGGCGTCCAGCAGCAGCGCCACGGCGGACCCGGTGCGGCGGCGCAGCCGGGACAGTTCCGCGAGCTGCTCGTCCTCCAGGGTGCCGAGGATCGCGATGAGCAGGCCCTCGCCGCCCAGCCGCAGCACCTCCTCGGCCCGGGACAGGCCCTGGCCGTCGGAGAGCTCGACGACCGCGAGCCGGTCCAGCATCGCGCCGGCCGCCTCGGTCGTGCCGCCGCCCGCGAGCGCGGTGTTCGCGGACGCCGGGGAGCCGGACGCGGTGGACTGCTCGCCGGTGTCGGTCAGCAACCGCACCTCGTAGCCGCGCTCCAGAAGGTGCAGCGCGACGGACGCGGCGGCACTGACGGCCCACTCGAAGGAGGAGGCCGGGCCCGAGCCGCGGTGGCCGCGGTATCGGGTGTCCAGCAGCACGGTGGCGTGGTGGCGCAGCGGCTGCTCCTCGCGGCGCACCATCAGCTCGCCGTACTTGGCGGTGGAGCGCCAGTGCACCCGTCGCAGGTCGTCGCCGTGCCGGTACTCGCGCGGCACCACGTCGTCCTCGCCGGCCAGCGCGACCGCGCGGGCCTGACTGTCGCCGAAGCCGGACCACTCGCCGACCAGCTTGAGCGTCGGCAGTGTCTGCACCTGCGGCACCACCGTCAGCAGGTCCGCGGCGGTGAACGAGCGGGTCAGCTCGCACAGCCCGAACGGGTCGCCCAGGCGCAGCTGGAGCGGGCCCAGCGGGTAGCGTCCACGCAGGTCGGAGCGGACCCGGTAGGACACCTCGCGGTAGCCGCGCGGCTCGACCCGGTCCAGCACGAAGCGCGGACGCGGCCCGAGCACGTACGGCACCCGGTCCTCCAGCATCAGCAGTCCGGTGCGGACCCTGGAGACGTTGTCGACCCGCAGGCTGACCCGGGCCTCCTGCCCGGCCGGGGTGCGCGAGGGCGTCAGCGACCGTCCGCTGGCGACCCGGTAGCGGGTGCGCACCAGCATCGCGACGCTGCCCAGCGGCAGGGCCGACAGCAGCAGCCCCACCTGGAGCAGCGCGAACTGCCCGAGCAGGTAGGCGCAGAACACCGCCGTCAGTCCCGCCGCGAGGAAGCAGCGGCCCCGGGTGGTCAGTCCGTGCAGGGCCAGCCGGACGGCGCCCGGCTCACGAACAGCCCTCGGCGGCACGGCTCAGCGCCCCCCGGTCAGCTGGGGGATGGGGACGCTGCGGACGAGGTCGCGGACCACGTCCTCGGCGCTGCGCCGGCCCAGCTGGGTCTCGGCGGTGGGCAGCACCCGGTGCGCGAGCACCGGGACGGCGAGCCGCTGCAGGTCGTCCGGGATGACGTACTCCCGTCCGTCCAGCGCGGCGGTGGCGCGGGCGGCGCGCAGCAGGTGCAGCGTCGCGCGCGGCGAGGCGCCGAGGCGCAGCTCCGAGCTGGCGCGGGTGGCCGCGACCAGGGCGACGGCGTAGCGCCGCAGGTCCTCGGCGACGTGGACCCTGCGGACCACCTCGACCAGCTTCAGCACGTCGTCGGTGTGCGCGACCGGCTGCAGGTTGGCCAGCGGGTTGGCGCCGCCGTGCACGTCCAGCATCTGCACCTCGGCGTCGGCGCTCGGGTAGCCGATGGAGATCCGCGCCATGAAGCGGTCGCGCTGGGCCTCGGGGAGGGGGTAGGTGCCCTCCATCTCGATCGGGTTCTGCGTGGCCACCACCATGAACGGCGAGGGCAGCTGGTAGCTGACGCCGTCGACGGTGACCTGCTTCTCCTCCATCGACTCCAGCAGCGCGGACTGGGTCTTCGGAGAGGCGCGGTTGATCTCGTCGCCGACGACGATCTGCGCGAAGATCGCGCCCGGCTTGAACTCGAACTCGCGCCGGTTCTGGTCGAAGACGTTGGTGCCGGTGATGTCGGACGGCAGCAGGTCAGGGGTGAACTGGATGCGCCGCACGGTGCAGTCGATGGACCGGGCCAGCGCCTTGGCCAGCATGGTCTTGCCGACGCCGGGCACGTCCTCGATCAGCAGGTGCCCCTCGGCCAGCAGCACCGTCAGGGCCAGGTGGACCGCCTCGGGCTTGCCCTCCAGCACGCTCTCGACGGAGGCGCGGATGCGCCCGACGACTGCGTCGAGCTCGGCCAGGCCGGCCCCCGGCGCGACAGGCTGCGGCGGGTTGTGCCCGTCCGGCCCGTGGCGGTCGGCTCCGCGCAGATCGTCGAAGCGGTTGTCGAAGGTCGTCACCCGGCAGCTCCTCGGCCCGTCCCGTCCACCCGCGGGCCTGCGGCCCGGGGATCCCCGTCGAGCGACCCCGGCCCCAGGCCCGTCTCCAGCCTCTGGCGGGGGTGCTCGAAGGCATTGTTCCCTGTGGGCCGGGTTTGCGTCACTCGACTGACTGACAAGGGGCGATTTGCGGTAAAGATCATGACTCCGCCAGAGCCGTTACGGGAGGACCTCCCGCAGCAGGCCGGTGCCCACGTCGAAGACGAATCCGCGGATGTCGTCCTGGTGCGGCAGGAACGGGGAGGTGCGGACACGGGCCATGGACTGGCGGACGTCCTGGTCGAGGTCGGTGAACGACTCCAGTGCCCAGGAGGGGCGGATGCCCACCTCCTCCTCCAGTTCGACGCGGAAGTCCTCGGTGAGGTTCAGCAGGCCGCAGCCGGTGTGGTGGATCAGGGCGATCGAGCGGGTGCCGAGCGCGCGCTGGGAGACGGTCAGCGAGCGGATGGTGTCGTCGGTGACGACGCCGCCCGCGTTGCGGATGATGTGGCAGTCGCCGAGCTCCAGCCCGAGGGCCGCGTGCACGTCGAGCCGGGCGTCCATGCAGGCCACCACCGCGACACGCTGGACCGGGCGGGCGTCCATCCCGCCGTCCCGGTAGCGCTCGGCGTAGCTGCGGTTGCGGGCGACGAAGCTGTCGATGATCGACTCGCCGGGACCGGGCGTGGGCGTCGTGGTCATACATATGACCGTACGGGGATTCCCTGTGGCCGGAAGGGCGAGAATACCGGGGAGCCGCGCGCGGGGCCGCCGCGCCGGGGGCGCGCCCGGGTGGCTCGTGCGCCCCCAGGTGGGCCGGAATCCTCGCTGACCAGCGGTTTCCCGGTTCACCCGGGCGGAGCGAGGGCCGTGCCATTCGATTGACCGGGGGGTGCCGTGGAGTAGAGTGGCGCGACGTCGAGGGAGTGTCAGATGCGACTCTCCGTGCCGACGTGAACATCCGGACATGAACGAAAGAGCATGAGGGCCCGTACCTTCCGGCCTCCACCCGCTCGGCCCCGCGCGAGGCCACCCGCTGACGCCCCTTCCCCGGCGCCAGAGGGCCCACGGCCGCGCGGCGAGCGGGCGGGGACCAGTGGGTGCGGGCCCCGGTAGAGAGGCCCCCCGATGAGCTCCGCCGCGGACAACGCGAAGCACGTCCCGGTACTGCTCCGGCGCACCCTGGAGGTGCTGGCCCCGGCGCTTTCCGCCCCGGGCGCCGTCGTCGTCGACACCACGCTCGGCCTCGGCGGCCACAGTGAGGCGCTGTTGCGCGAGTTCCCCGAGGCCCGGCTGGTCGCCATCGACCGCGACCCCGAGGCGCTGCGGCTGGCCGGCGAGCGGCTCGCGCCCTTCGGCCACCGCGCCACGCTCGTGCACGCCGTCTACGACGAGCTGCCCGAGGTGCTGGAGCGGCTCGGCATCGACGAGATCCAGGGCATCCTCTTCGACCTCGGCGTCTCCAGCATGCAGCTGGACGAGGCCGACCGCGGCTTCGCCTACGCGCAGGACGCGCCGCTGGACATGCGGATGGACCAGACGGTCGGCATCAGCGCGGCCGAGGTGCTGAACACCTACTCGCACGGCGAGCTCGCCCGGATCCTCAAGGTCTACGGCGAGGAACGCTTCGCCGGGAAGATCGCCTCCGTCATCCTGCGCGAGCGCGAGAAGGAACCGTTCACCAACAGCGCGCGTCTGGTGGAGTTGGTGCGCAACGCGATCCCCGCGGCGACGCGCAGGACCGGGGGCAACCCCGCGAAGCGCACCTTCCAGGCGTTGCGGATCGAGGTCAACGGCGAGCTGTCGGTGCTGGAACGGGCGATTCCGGCGGCGCTTTCCGCGCTCGCGGTCGGCGGCCGGATCGTGGTGCTCTCCTACCACTCGCTGGAGGACAAGCTCGTCAAGGGCTTCCTGGCGGAGGGGGCCGCGACCACGGCGCCGCCCGGTCTTCCGGTCGTGCCGGAGGAGCACCAGCCGCGGTTCAAGCTGCTGACCCGCGGCGCGGAGCTGCCGACGGAGGAGGAGGTCGCGGAGAACCGCCGCGCCAAGCCCGTCCGGATGCGGGCGGCGGAGCGGATTCGCGGCCGCGCCGGCCGCTGAGGCGGGATCGGGCATCGAGGGGAGCGCGCAGGTGGCTGTCGGGAGGGGTGCGGGAACGCGACGACCGGGCAGGCGGGCCGGACGCGGACCGTTCGCGGCACTGGTCATGGTGCTGCTGGCCGGTGGGCTGGTGGCGCTGCTGATGCTGAACACGGCGCTGAGCCAGGACTCATTCACGGTGCAGAAGCTGCAACGGCAGACGACACAGCTGACCAACGAGCAGCAGGGTCTGCAGCAGCAGATCGACGGCTGGTCCGCGCCGGACGCGCTCGCGGCGCGGGCGCGCCAGATGGGCATGGTCCCGGCGGGCAACCCCGCGTTCGTCACCGACAGCGGCAAGGTCCTCGGCGACCCGAGCCAACTCCCGGCCGCGCCCTCGCCCCTGCCGACACCCCCGGCCTCGCCGTCGCCTTCACCCTCCGGGTCCGGTTCACCCTCGCCCTCCGCCTCCGGCCACGCGCCGACCCCGCACACGGCGGGCACGCCGACCTCCCACACGGCGGGGACGCCGACTTCCCACACGGCGGGGACGCCGGCCTCCCACACGGCGGGCACGCCCGCCGCCGCCCATGCGGCCCACCCGACCCCGTCCGGCCACTGACGGAGCGACCTCACCATGCCCCAACCTCCCCGCGACCCCGACCGCGACGGCGCCTCCCCGCGCCGCCCCCGCCCCGACGCCCGCGCTCCGCGCGGGAGCGAGGGCCCCCGCCCGCGCAACGCGGCCCCCGGCGGCGCTCCGCGCGAATCGGACCGCCAGCCCCGCGCCCCGCGCGGCGGCGAGGGCGGCGCCGCCTCGGGCGCTCCGCGTGAATCGGACCGCCAGCCCCGCGCTCCGCGCGGCGGCGAGGGCGGCGCCTCGCGCGGCTCCGCCTCGGGCGCTCCGCGCGCCGGAGCCGGTCGCGAGCCGGACCGCCGCCCCCGCGCCCCGCGCGACACCCCGGACCGACCCGCCTCCCCCCGCGCTCCGCGCGACGAGGCGCGCGGCTCCTCCTCCGCCCGCGCTCCGCGCCGTGAGAGCGGGCGCGAGGCCGACGGGGTCGGCTGGTCCGAGGTGGCCGGATTCACCCAGCGCTCGGCCTCCAGGGACTCGCGCGACGAGGCCCGCGCTCCGCGCGACGGCTCTCGCGGATCGGCCGCGTCCCGCGCTCCCCGCGCTTCGCGCGACGAGGGGCGTGGTTCCGCCTCCTCCCGCGCTTCGCGCGACGAGGGGCGTGGTTCCGCCTCCTCCCGCGCTTCGCGCGACAGCGCGCGTGGTTCCGCCTCCTCCCGCGCTTCGCGCGGGCAGTCGGGGCGTTCGGGTTCGGGTGGGGGGCGGGTGGCTGTCGCGTCGCGGTCCGAGGCGCCGGCGCGCGGTGGGGTGCGGCCGAGGCCGCCCGGTCCGCGCAGGCCGCTCGCGGGTGTGCCCGCGCTGAAGCTCGGGGAGCCGCGCAAGCGGCTGCGGGTGATGTGGGTGGCGCTCGGGACGGTCTTCGCGCTGTTCGCCGGGCGGCTCGTGCAGCTCCAGTTCCTGGACTCCACCGCGCTCGCCGAGGAGGCCAGCGCCAACCGGTACGTGTCGACGCCGCTCGCGGCGCAGCGCGGCACCATCACCGACGCAGCCGGCGACGTGCTGGCGACGACGGTGACCGCCTACGACATCACCGCCGACCCGACCATGCTCACCCCCGAGCAGCTCCACGTCCCCGACGGCCCGGCCCAGGCCGCCGCGCTGCTCGCGCCGATCCTCGGGCAGGACCAGCAGAAGCTCCAGCAGGCGCTGACCGCGAAGAACCCGAAGACGGACATGTACCGTCTGGTCGCCAAGCAGCAGACCCCGCAGACCTGGAACCAGATCAACGCCCTGAGCAACACCCTGGCGAACAAGGCGAGCTCGGGCCACTGCCTGACGGAGAACACCCTCGCGCTCAAGGCGGGCGCGGACGGCCGCGTCGACGACGCCTGCGCCAACCCGATCGCCGCGATCTTCCACGCCCGCCACGACAAGCGCGTCTACCCGGACGGCGGCCTCGCCGCCAACGTCCTCGGCTTCGTCAACGCCGACGGCATCGGCTCCGGCGGGCTCGAGCAGCAGTACGAGAAGCTGCTCAGGGGCGTCGACGGCAAGCAGGTGTACGCGCAGGCCAACGGCCGCGAGGTGCCGACCGCCGGAGGCCAGCACGAGACCGCGCCGGTGCCGGGGTCGAGCCTGCGGCTGACGCTGAACCGGGACATCCAGTGGGAGGCGCAGAAGGCGATCTCCGACCAGGTGACCAAGAGCCAGGCCGAGGGCGGCTACGTCATCGTCCAGGACGTACAGACCGGCCGGGTCCTGGCCATGGCCACCGCGCCCGGCTTCGACCCCAACGACCTGGCCCACGCCAACCCGGACGCGATCGGCAACACCGCCCTCAGCGACGCCTACGAGCCGGGCTCGGTCAGCAAGCTGATGACGATGGCGGCGGTGCTCCAGCAGAACGTGGCGACGCCCGAGACGCACGTGACCGTGCCGGGCGCGCTGCCGCGCGCGGACCGGGTCTTCCACGACGACGTCGCCCACGGCACCGAGCAGCTGACGCTCAACGGCGTGCTGGCCCAGTCCTCGAACATCGGCACGATCCTGGCCGCCGAGCACCTGGGCAGCACCCAGAGCCAGGCCAACCAGGTGCTCTACGACTACCTGACCAAGTTCGGCATCGGCCAGCCCTCGGGGCTGGGCTTCCCGGGCGAGACACAGGGCATCCTGCCGCCGCCGCAGAAGTGGAACGGCTCGCAGCAGTACACCATCCCCTTCGGCCAGGGCCTGGCCGTGAACGCGTTGCAGACCACCTCCGTCTACTCGACCATCGCCAACGGCGGCGTGCGGGTCGCGCCGACGCTGGTGGAGGGGATCACCGGCCCCGACGGCCGCTACACGCCGACCCCGACGCCGCAGAGCACCCGGGTGGTCAGCGTGGGCGTGGCCGAGCAACTGGCCGACATGCTGCAGTCGGTCGTCGGCAGCGAGCAGGGCACCGGCACGATGGCGCAGATCCCCGGCTATCTGGTGGCCGGCAAGACGGGCACCGCCAACAGGGCCACGGGCAACGGCTACAGCGGCTACACGGCCTCCTTCATCGGCTTCGCGCCGGCGGACAAGCCGCGGCTGACGGTCTCCTGCGTGATCCAGAAGCCGGTCGGCGCCCACTTCGGCGGCCAGCTGTGCGGGCCGGTCTTCAAGCAGGTGATGGAGTTCGCGCTGAAGACCCTCGACGTCCCGCCGACCGGCGCCGCGGCCGCCAACCTGCCGGTCAACTGGTGACGCGGCGTCCCGGGGGGTGACCGGCGGCTCAGAGACGACTCCAAGGATGGCGATACCCTCACATGACCAGCACGGACGGCGGCATGAACATGGCAATGAACTCCCCACTTGGCTCCGAGCGCACCGGTACGGGTAACCTCACCGCCGTGCCCCATCGTGATCAGCCCTCGCTCCGTCCCCGCGCCACCGACGGCCTCGCCCTCGCGCAGGTCGCCGCGCTGCTCGGAGTGGACGTGACCGAGGCCGCGGACGCGCGGGTCACCGGCATCACCCACGACTCGCGTGCCGTCCGTCCGGGGGACCTCTACGCCGCGCTGCCCGGCGCCAACGCCCACGGCGCGGACTTCGCCCCGCAGGCCGTCGCCGCCGGCGCCGTCGCGCTGCTGACCGACCCCGCGGGCGCCGAGCGCGCCGCCGACGCCGGAGTCCCGCTGCTCGTCGTCGAGCAGCCCCGGGCCCGTGTCGGCGAGCTGGCCGCCGCGGTCTACGGGCGCGCCGCCGAGCAGCTGCTGTCCATCGGCGTCACCGGGACCAGCGGCAAGACCACCACCGCCTACCTGATCGAGGGCGCACTGCGTGGCGCCGGCCGCACCCCCGGCCTGCTCGGCACCGTCGAGATGCGCGTCGGCGAGACGCGGATCAAGAGCGAGCGGACCACCCCCGAGGCCACCGACCTGCACGCGGTCCTCGCGATGATGCGCGAGGCGGGCGCGGACGCGGTCGCCATGGAGGTCTCCAGCCACGCCCTGGTCTTCGGCCGGGTCGACGGCGTGGTCTACGACGTCGCGGTCTTCAACAACCTGACGCCGGAGCATCTCGACTTCCACCCCGACATGGACGACTACTTCCGGGCCAAGGCGCAGCTGTTCACCCCGCGCCGGGCCCGCGTCGGCGTCGTCAACCTCGACGACCGCTACGGCCGCCGCCTGGTCACCGAGGCGACGATCCCCGTCGTCACCTACTCCGCCACCGGCGACCCGGACGCCGACTGGCGTGCCGAGCAGGTGCACCTGGGTCAGGCCGACTCGCACTTCCGCGTGGTGGGCCCGGACGGCCTCGTCGCCGACGCCTCCTCGCCGCTGCCGGGCCCCTTCAACGTCGCCAACGCGCTGGCCGCCATCGCCGCCGCCGTCACCGCCGGGCTGCCGCTGGAGGCGGCCGTCGCCGGGGTCGCCGCGGTGCCGGGCGTGCCGGGCCGGATGGAGCAGGTCGACGCCGGCCAGCCCTACCTCGCCGTGGTCGACTACGCGCACAAGCCCGACGCGCTGGAGGGCGCGCTGCGCTCGCTGCGCGAGGTGACCAAGGGCCAGGTCCTGGTCG
Organism: Streptacidiphilus sp. MAP12-33; assembly: GCF_041261265.1. Taxonomy (NCBI): domain Bacteria; kingdom Bacillati; phylum Actinomycetota; class Actinomycetes; order Kitasatosporales; family Streptomycetaceae; genus Streptacidiphilus; species Streptacidiphilus sp. MAP12-33. The sequence continues at coordinate 86,690 of NZ_JBGCCA010000022.1, read as the reverse complement.
TCATCGGCTGCGGTGGCGACCGCGACCCGTTCAAGCGCGGCCCGATGGGCGCCATCGCCGCCCGCTACGCCGACACCGCCATCCTGACCAGTGACAACCCCCGCAGCGAGGACCCGCTGGCGATCCTCGCCGCGATGCTCTCCGGCGCCGTCGAGGTGCCGGAGGCCGAGCGCGGCGCGGTGCTGGTCGAGCCCGACCGGGCCCGCGCCATCGCCGAGGCCGTCGCCCGCGCCCACGCCGGGGACTCGATCCTGGTGGCCGGCAAGGGCCACGAGGTCGGCCAGTACGCCAGGGGCGAGGTCCGCCCGTTCGACGACCGTGTCGTCCTGCACGACGCCATCACGCAGCTGAGCACGAGCAGCACGAGCAGCACGAGCAGTAACAGCGCACAGTCCACCCCCAGGGACGTCGAGGAGTAGAGCCACGTGATCCCCCTGACCCTCGCGGAGGTGGCCGAGGCCACCGGAGGGACGCTCGTTGACGTACCGGACGCGCAGGCGCGCGTCACCGGACCGGTGGTCCACGACTCGCGCCAGGTCACGCCCGGCGCGCTGTTCGTCGCCGTGGCCGGCGAGCGGGTCGACGGCCACGACTTCGCCGAGCGCGCCGTCACCGGTTCCGGTGCCGTCGCGGTGCTGGCGACCCGTCCGGTCGGCGTGCCCGCCGTCGTCGTCGACGACGTGCTGGCGGCCATGGCCTCACTGGCCCACGCCGTCACCGCGCGGCTGACCGACACCACCGTCGTCGCGTTGACCGGCTCCACCGGCAAGACCAGCACCAAGGACCTGATCGCCCAGGTGCTGATGTCCAGGAGCGGGCCGGCCAAGGGCAGCACCGTCTACACCGAGGGCTCGTTCAACAACGAGATCGGCTTCCCGCTGACCGCGCTCAAGGCGGAGCAGCACACCGAGTTCCTGGTGCTGGAGATGGGCGCCCGCGGCAAGGGCCACATCGCCGAGCTGTGCTCGATCACCCGGCCCAAGGTCGGCCTGGTCATCAACGTCGGCACCGCCCACCTGGGCGAGTTCGGCAGCCGCGAGGGCATCGCCGAGGCCAAGGGCGAGCTGGTCGAGTCGCTCCCCGCCGACGGGGTCGCCGTGCTGAACGGCGACGACCCGATGGTCCGCGCCATGGCCGCGCGCACCGCCGCCCGCGTCGTCTTCTACGGCCAGGCCTCGGACGCCACCGTGCGGGCCGAGGATGTCCGTTTCGACGGGCTCCAGCGGGCCTCGTTCACCTTGAGCACACCCTCCGGTTCCGCACCGGTGGCCCTGAAGCTCTACGGTGAGCACCACGTGACGAACGCCCTGGCCGCCGCCGCGGTCGCGACCGTGTGCGGGCTGGGCGTCGAGACGATCGCCGCCGCCCTGAGCGAGGCCGGGAGCCTGTCCAAGTGGCGGATGGAGCTCACGGAGCGCCCGGACGGCGTCACCGTGATCAACGACGCGTACAACGCCAACCCCGACTCGATGCGGGCCGCCCTGCGCGCGCTCGCCGCGATCGGTGGGAGGGGACCCGACGCCCGCCGCACCTGGGCGGTCCTCGGGGAGATGCGGGAACTCGGTGAGGACTCACTCACCGAACACGATGCCGTGGGCCGGCTCGCGGTCCGGCTGAACATCGCGACCCTGGTCGCGGTGGGCGGCCGGGAAGCGGCCTGCATGGAGCTGGGCGCGAGGAACGAAGGTTCGTGGGGTGAGGAATCGGTGCTGGTGCCCGACGCGGATAGCGCGATCGAGCTGCTCCGGGAGCAGGTCCGGCCGGGGGACGTGGTCCTGGTGAAGGCGTCCCGTTCGGTGGGGCTGGAGAAGGTCGCTGCCGCTCTGCTGGCGCACGACGCGCCGTCCGGCGCGGCGGGGGAGGCTGGTCGTTGATGAAGGCGATCCTCATCGCCTCGGCGATCGGACTGTTCCTGTCGCTGGTCGGCACCCCGATCCTGATCCGGATCCTGGCCCGCCACGGCTACGGGCAGATGATCCGCGACGACGGCCCCCAGGCGCACCACAGCAAGCGCGGCACGCCCACCATGGGTGGTATCGCCTTCATCCTGGCGACCCTGATCGCGTACCTGCTCACGCACGTGATCATGGGGAGCGAGTTCACGGCCTCCGGCCTGCTGGTGCTCTTCCTCTTCGCGGGAATGGGCCTGGTCGGCTTCCTCGACGACTACATCAAGATCGTCAAGCAGCGCTCGCTCGGCCTGCGGGCCAAGGCCAAGATGGCCGGCCAGCTGATCGTCGGCATCATCTTCGCGGTCGGCGCGCTGCGCTTCCCCGACCACGCCGGGACGACGCCCGCGTCGACCAAGCTCTCCTTCGTGACCGACTTCGGCTGGTCGCTCGGCCCCGTGCTGTTCGCCATCTGGGCGATCTTCATGATCCTGGCCATGTCCAACGGCGTGAACCTCACCGACGGTCTGGACGGCCTGGCCACCGGCGCCTCGGTGATGGTCTTCGGCGCCTACGTCTTCATCGGCATCTGGGAGTACGGCCAGAACTGCGCCTCCATGGCCACGGCCGGCGCGCAGTGCTACCAGGTCCGTGACCCGCTCGACCTCGCGGTGGTCGCCGCCGCGCTGATGGGCGCCTGCTTCGGCTTCCTGTGGTGGAACACCTCGCCCGCCAAGATCTTCATGGGTGACACCGGGTCGCTCGCCCTCGGTGGCGCGCTGGCCGGTCTGGCGATCTTCTCCCACACCGAGATGCTGCTCGCCATCCTCGGCGGCCTCTTCGTGCTGATCACCCTGTCCGTGATCATCCAGGTGGGCTCGTTCCGGATGACCGGCAAGCGCGTCTTCAAGATGGCACCACTCCAGCACCACTTCGAGTTGAAGGGCTGGTCGGAGGTGCTCATCGTGGTCCGCTTCTGGATCATTCAGGGACTGTGCGTCGCCGTCGGCCTCGGTCTCTTCTACGCTGGCTGGGTTACGTCGTAGATGAGCAGCGGTGAGGGCATGGACGGGATGAACTGGGAGAACCTGCACGTCACGGTGGCCGGGCTGGGCGTCTCCGGCGTCCCCGCGGCCAGGGTGCTGCACGGCCTCGGCGCGGTGGTCACCGTCGTCGACGGCGGCGACGGCCCGCGGCAGCAGGCCCAGGCCGAGGAACTGCGCGAGCTCGGCGTCACCGTCCGCCTCGGTGACGGCGACTCCCTGCCCGACGACACCGAGCTGATCGTCACCGCTCCCGGCTGGCCGCCGTACTCGCCGCTCTTCCAGGCGGCGGAGAAGCTGGACATCCCGATCTGGGGCGACGTCGAGCTCGCCTGGCGCCTGCGCCGCCCGCACCCGGCCACGGGCGAGCCGGCCCCCTGGCTCGCGATCACCGGCACGAACGGCAAGACCACGACGGTCCGGATGCTCGCCTCGATCCTGACGGCCGCCGGCAAGCGCACGGCCGCCGTCGGCAACGTCGGCGTCTCGGTGCTCGACGCGGTACTGGCGGAGGAGCCGTACGACGTCCTGGCGGTCGAGCTCTCCAGCTACCAGCTGCACTGGGCGCCGAGCGTGCACCCCTACTCGGCGGTCGTGCTCAACATCGCTCCCGACCACCTGGACTGGCACGGCTCCATGGAGGCCTACGCGGCCGACAAGGGCCGGATCTACGAGGGCAACGTCGTCGCCTGCGTGTACAACGTCGCCGACCCGGCGACCGAGCAGCTGGTGCGCGAGGCCGAGGTCGAGGAGGGCTGCCGCGCCGTCGGCTTCACCCTCGGCGCGCCGGCGCTCGCCCAGCTGGGCGTGGTCGACGGCCTGCTGGTCGACCGCGCGTTCATCCCGGACCGCCGCCACGCGGCGGCCGAGCTGGCCTCCGTCGAGGACGTCCAGCCCAGCGCCCCGCACAACATCGCCGACGCGCTGGCCGCGGCCGCCCTGGCGCGGGCGTACGGCGTCGAGCCGCGGGCGGTGCGGGACGGCCTGCGCGCGTTCCGTCCGGACGCCCACCGCATCGCCTTCGTGGCGGAGGTGGACGGCGTCGCCTACGTCGACGACTCCAAGGCGACGAACCCGCACGCGGCGGCGGCCTCGCTCGCGGCGTACGAGTCCGTGGTCTGGATCGCGGGCGGCCTCGCCAAGGGCGCGGAGATGGACGACCTCGTCGCCACCGCGGCCCCGCGCCTGCGCGCGGCCGTCCTCATGGGCGCGGACCGCGCGGTCATCCGCGCGGCGCTCGACACCCACGCGCCGCACGTCCCGGTCTTCGAGCTCCCCGACGGCGTCGTCGGCGCCGCGGCGATGGACGCGGTCGTCAACGCGGCGGCGGGCTTCGCCGAGTCGGGCGACACGGTCCTCCTCGCGCCCGCCTGCGCGTCGATGGACATGTTCACGAATTACGGCGAACGCGGCGACCTCTTCGCCGCCGCGGTGCACGCACTGTAGTTGCACCACCCAGGGGCGCGGGGAACTGCGCGAGACACCACTGATGAGCGGATGGCCCTGAACGTTCGGGGCCCTACCTGCGCGGGTGGCTTGTCACGCAGTTCCTCGCGCCCCTGGAGGTTGCAGCCGGCTGCGGTGGCTTCGCTGACCCGGTCGCGCTCACGCGGCGGAGCCGCGAATCGGTGGAGCCTCGCGCCCCTGGAGGTTGCAGCCGGCTGCGGTGGCTTCGCTGACCCGGTCGCGCCCACGCGGCGGAGCCGCGAATCGGTGGAGCCTCGCGCCCCTGGAGGTTGCAGCCGGCTGCAGTAGCTTCGCTGACCCGTCGCGTCCACGCGGCGCAGCCGCAGATCGACAGAGCCTCGCGCCCCTGGGTGTGGCAACTGGCTCCTGGTGCAGAACCCGATAGGGTCGGACGCCGGTAGGCGTTGTGCAGGGGAGAGGACCACCAAGTGCCGGAAGCGAACGTCGCGACCTTCCGGTCGTACAGCCGGTTCTCCGCCGTACGGGCCGCCTGGGGACGGTTCCGACAAGGCCTGGAGCGGCCGCTGACGCCGTATTACCTGATCCTCGGCTCCTCGGCCCTCATCCTGATCCTCGGTCTGATGATGGTGTTCTCCGCCTCCCAGATCCAGGCGCGCCTCGACGGACTCCCGTTCGACTACTACTTCAAGAAGCAGCTCATCTCGATCGTCCTCGGCGCGGGACTGATGTACCTCGCCGTGCGACTCCCCGTCAGGACCCACCGCGCGCTCGCGTACCCGTTGCTGCTGGGCGTCATCGTGCTGCTGCTCGCCGTCATGGTGCCCGGCATCGGCGTCGCCGTGAACGGCAACCGGAACTGGATCCGGCTCGGCGGCTTCTTCCAGATCCAGCCCTCCGAGTTCGCCAAGCTCGCGCTGGTCCTGTGGGCGGCCGACCTGCTCACCCGTAAACAACAGATGAAAACTCTCGGCGAGTGGAAGCACCTGCTCATCCCACTCGTCCCGATGGGACTCCTGCTGCTCGCCCTCGTCCTCGCCGGCGGCGACATGGGCACCGCCATGATCATCTGCGCGCTGCTCTTCGGGCTGCTGTGGATGGCCGGCGCGCCCGCGCGCCTGTTCAGCGTGACCGCGCTGCTCGCGGTGCTCGCCAGCGCGGTGCTCATCATCACGGTGCCGCACCGGCTTTCGCGTCTGGGCTGCATCGGGGCGACCCACGTCGGCGCGGACGGCTCCTGCTTCCAGGCCGTGCACGGCATCTGGGCGCTCGCCTCGGGCGGGATCTTCGGGACCGGCATCGGTGCGAGCGTGCAGAAATGGGGTCAGCTGCCCGAGCCGCACACCGACTTCATCTTCGCTGTGACCGGTGAAGAACTGGGTCTCGCGGGGACGGTGTCGGTCCTCGTTCTCTTCGCGGCACTAGGGTATGCGGGTATCCGCGTGGCCGTACGCACGAAGGAGCCGTTCATCAGGTACGCAGCGGGAGGCGCCACCACCTGGATCATGGCCCAGGCCATGATCAACATTGGTGCGGTGCTGGGACTCCTGCCCATCGCGGGCGTCCCGCTCCCGATGTTCTCCTATGGCGGTTCCGCCCTGCTGCCGACCATGTTCGCCGTCGGCCTGCTGCTCTGCTTCGCACGCAGCGAGCCGGGCGCGAAGGCGGCGCTCGCCGCGCGGAGCAAGCGCAAGGGCAAGGGAAGCAAGCAGGATCGGCGCCGGGTCCTCCGGTGGCCCCACAAGGAGCGGTGAATTTCGGTGCATGTGGTCCTCGCCGGCGGTGGCACCGCCGGTCATATCGAGCCCGCACTCGCGTTGGCGGACGCTCTGCGGCGCAACGACCCCACGGTCGGCATCACCGCACTCGGCACCGAGTCGGGGCTGGAGACGCGGCTGGTGCCCGAGCGCGGCTACGAGCTCGCGCTGATCCCCAAGGTCGCCCTGCCGCGCAAGCCCTCCGGCGACCTGATCACCCTCCCGGGCCGGCTGCGCAACACCGTCAAGGCCGTCCAGGACATCCTGGAGCGCACCAAGGCCGACGCCGTCGTCGGCTTCGGCGGCTACGTCTCCATGTCGGCGTACTTCGCGGCCAAGCGCAGCGGCGTGCCGATCGTCATCCACGAGGCCAACGCCCGCCCCGGCGTCGCCAACAAGATCGGCTCCCGCTACACCGACTACGTCGCCGTGGCCACCCCGGACAGCAAGTTCCAGAAGGCCCGCTACATCGGCATCCCGCTGCGCCAGACCATCGCCAACCTGGACCGCGGCATGGCCCGCCCGCAGGCGCGCCAGTACTTCGGGCTGGAGCAGAACCTGCCCACCCTGCTGGTCTCCGGCGGCTCCCAGGGCGCCCGGCGCCTCAACGAGACGATCCAGGCCGTCGCGCCGCGCCTGCAGCAGTACGGCGTGCAGATCCTGCACGCGGTCGGCCCGAAGAACGAGCTGCCGCCGTCCGGTGACCTCCCCGGCATGCCGCCCTACCGCGCGCTGCCCTACCTGGACCGGATGGATCTCGCCTACGCCGCCGCCGACCTGATGCTCTGCCGGGCCGGCGCGATGACCGTGGCCGAGCTGGCCGCCGTCGGCCTGCCGGGCGTCTTCGTGCCGCTGCCGATCGGCAACGGCGAGCAGCGCCTGAACGCCCAGCCGGTCGTCCGCGCCGGCGGCGGCCTGCTGATCGACGACGCCGAGCTCACCCCGGAGTGGGTGCTGCAGAACGTCCTGCCGGTGCTGACCGACCCGCAGCGGCTGTGGCAGATGTCCCACGCCGCCGCCGAGTTCGGCCGCCGCGACGCGGACCAGTTGCTGGCGCAGATGGTGTACGAGGCGATCGACGCGCATCGGGGCGGCCGTCGTCGTGGCTGAGTACGTCGGGGTCGAGGAGGAGCTGGAGGCGGGCGCCGAACAGGACCGCCCGCCCCGGCCCCGGCTCAAGCTGTCCCGCCGGGGGATCGTCGTGGTGTCGGCGTTCCTCGCCGCGCTGCTCGGCACCGGCGTGTGGCTGGTCTGGTTCTCCTCGGTCTTCGACGTGCGCACCGTCGGCGTGGTCGGCGTGAAGGCGCTGACCAGGACTCAGGTGCTCCAGGCCGCCCAGGTCCCGCTGGGCGGCCCGCTCGAGCGGCTGGACACGGGAGCGGTCGCGGCGCGCGTCGAGAAGGCGCTTCCGCGAGTCGACCACGCCGACGTCTCCACCTCCTGGCCGCACGCGGTCACCATCACCGTCACCGAGCGCACGCCCGTCGCGGCGGTGCGCGGTGCCAACGGGCAGTACACGCTGGAGGACACCGCGGGCGTGCGTTTCGCCACGTTGTCCGCGCCGCCGGCGGGGGTGCCGGTGGTGCAGTTGGCTCTCTCCCCGGCGGGCAGGGGCGCGCTCGCGCAGTTCCCCGAGCCGGTGCTGGTGGCGGGTGCGGTGGAGGTGGCCAAGTCCCTTCCGCCGGCCCTGGCCCGGCGCACCGCGGTCGTCGTCGTCCACTCCTACGACGACATCGAGCTGACACTGACGGGTCCTTCGGGCACGGTCTACTGGGGCAGCCCCGACCAGAGCGCCCGCAAGGCGGTCGTGCTGGCGGCCCTGCTGAGGCAGGACGCCAAGGGGTACGACGTGAGCGCACCGACAGATCCGGCACTTCGGTCTTGACGGACCGTCCACTGAGCCGTGACGCTGGTTGACCCCCGCGCACGCGGACAGCCCTTAGATCACATAGGCTCAACAATAAATAGTTGCTTGCTCGGCGTGTCCGTTGAACCGGCAAGGCCCGATGCCTACTGTCCTAGTGACAGTGGATAATGCAGCAGTGACATAGCATTAACTCTAAACCTCATGTTTAGGGTGAGTAGACAGATCCGAGGCGAGAGGCCTTCGACGTGGCAGCACCGCAGAACTACCTCGCAGTCATCAAGGTCGTCGGTATCGGCGGCGGCGGCGTCAACGCCATCAACCGGATGATCGAGGTCGGGCTCAAGGGCGTCGAGTTCATCGCGATCAACACCGATGCCCAGGCGCTGCTGATGAGCGACGCCGACGTGAAGCTGGACGTGGGCCGTGAGCTCACCCGTGGCCTCGGCGCCGGCGCCAACCCCGAGGTCGGCCGCAAGGCGGCCGAGGACCACCGCGAGGAGATCGAGGAAGTCCTCAAGGGGGCCGACATGGTCTTCGTGACGGCCGGCGAGGGCGGCGGCACGGGCACCGGCGGTGCGCCGGTGGTCGCCAACATCGCGCGCTCGCTCGGCGCGCTGACGATCGGCGTGGTCACCCGCCCGTTCACCTTCGAGGGCCGCCGCCGTGCCAACCAGGCGGAGGACGGCATCGCGCAGCTGCGCGAGGAGGTCGACACCCTCATCGTCATCCCGAACGACCGCCTGCTCTCCATCTCCGACCGCCAGGTCAGCGTGCTGGACGCGTTCCGCAGCGCCGACCAGGTCCTGCTCTCCGGCGTCCAGGGCATCACCGACCTGATCACCACCCCGGGTCTGATCAACCTCGACTTCGCGGACGTGAAGTCCGTGATGAGTGGCGCGGGTTCCGCGCTCATGGGCATCGGCTCGGCACGCGGCGAGGACCGGGCGAAGGCGGCGGCGGTCATGGCGATCTCCTCGCCGCTGCTGGAGGCGTCCATCGACGGCGCCCGCGGCGTGCTGCTCTCCATCTCCGGCGGCTCGGACCTCGGCCTGTTCGAGATCAACGAGTCCGCGCAGCTCGTCAGCGAGGCCGCGCACCCCGAGGCGAACATCATCTTCGGTGCGGTCATCGACGACGCCCTCGGCGACGAGGTCCGCGTCACCGTCATCGCCGCCGGCTTCGACGGCGGCCAGCCGACCCCGATCGTCCGCGAGCCCGTCGTGCGCAGTGCGACGACCGAGCGCTCCGCGACGCCGGACTTCCCGCGCGCGGCCTCCGGCTCCACGGCCGCGGGCTCGACGGCCGCGGGCCGCAGCATGCACACCATCGGCAGCGTTCCCCGCGCGGAGGACGCCCCCCGTCCGGCCGCCGAGCCGAGCATCCCCCCGGTCCCGCAGCAGGCCCCGCCCCGTCCGTACGTCGACGCGACGGCGGAGGAGCTCGACGTTCCGGACTTCCTCAAGTAGCACCCCGCACGACCCAGGGGCGCGAGGAACTGCGCGAGCTGCCACCCGGTGCGGATGGCCCTGCTCGTTCGGCGATTCACCGGTCACGGTGGCTTGTCGCGCAGTTCCTCGCGCCCCTGGTGGTTGCCATAGGCTGATCCCATGATCGGCCAGCGGATTGACCTGGGACGTGGAGTCCACGTCGCCTTCACCGACCGGTGGGGCGGGGTGAGCGCGGAGCCCTACGGCGAGCTGAACCTCGGTGGGGCCGTGGGGGACGAGCCGACCGCCGTCCGGGAGAACCGGAGGCTCGCGGCGGGCGCCCTCGGGATCGACCCGGCGGACGTGGTCTGGATGAACCAGGTCCACGGAGCCGAGGGCTTCATCGCCGGCGGGCGACAGGCGGACGGGGAGGCCCCGGCCGTCGACGCCGTGGCCACCCGCGAGCCCGGTCTCGCCCTCGCGGTCCTCACCGCGGACTGCACGCCGATCCTCCTCGCCGACCCCGAGGCCGGCGTCATCGGCGCCGCGCACGTGGGAAGGCCCGGGCTGTACAAAGGGGTCGCCGACACCGTCGTCGCGCTCATGCGCGAGCTCGGCGCCGAGAACATCGAGGCGACGATCGGCCCGAGCATCTGCGGTCGCTGCTACGAGGTGCCGGACGCGCTGCGCGCGGAGGTCGCCGCCGGGACGCCCGAGGCGTTCGCGGAGACCGGTTGGGGCACCCCCGCGCTCGACATCCCGGCGGGGGCCGCCGCGCAGCTGGCCCGGAACGGGGTCGGGGTCAGGGTCGCCGAGCACGTCTGCACGCTCGAGTCCGAGAATCACTTCTCTTACCGTCGGGCCGCTCTTACCGGCCGTCTCGCGAGCTACATCTGGCAGGATCCCAAGTGACAAATCTGACATCAGCGGAGCGTCTGGCTGAACTCCGGACAAACCTCGCGGCCGTCGAGGCGCGCATCGACGCCGCGTGCGCCGCGGCCGGGCGTCCGCGCGACGAGGTCACCCTGGTGGTCGTCACCAAGACCTACCCGGCCGCCGACACCCGCCTGCTCGCGGAGCTCGGTGTGCGCGACGTCGCCGAGAACCGCGACCAGGATGCCGCGCCAAAAGCGGAGGAATGCCGGGATCTGCCGCTCTCGTGGCATTTCGTCGGCCAATTGCAGACCAACAAAGTCCGTTCGGTTCTGCGATACGCCGACCGTGTGCATTCCGTGGACCGGCTCCGGCTCGTCGACGCACTCTCCGCGGAAGTGGTCAAAACCGGACGAGCCGAACTCGGCTGCCTGATCCAGGTCGGGTTGGAGTCGGAGACGCCCGAGACAGCGCACCGCGGCGGGGTCGCCCCGAGCGAGGTCGCGGCGCTGGCCGATGCCGTAGCAGCCGCTCCTGGCTTGCGACTTGACGGTGTGATGGCGGTGGCCCCGCTGGTGGGACCGTTCGCAGGCGACGCACGTGGCGCCTTCGGGCGTCTCGCGGAAATCGCATCCCGCGTACGGGAGACCCGTGCTGCTGCCACGATGGTCTCTGCCGGGATGTCAGGAGACCTGGAAGAGGCCATTGCTGCCGGTGCGACACACGTGCGCATCGGGACGGCGGTACTGGGTGCGCGGCCGACGCTCCGGTAACGTCACCGGTTAGAAGATCAGACCGGAGAACAAATCCGGACATTCCAGAATCTCCCCGGTGGGCCGGGGAGGAACCGTGGATCGTGGAACCTCCCGGGCCGATCCACCACAGAGCGGAGGACAGGAGTATGGCCGGCGCAATGCGCAAGATGGCGGTCTACCTCGGTCTCGTGGAGGACGATGGTTACGACGCCCAGGGTTACGACCCTGACGACGACTACGACCACGAGCCCGAGCCGCTGCGAACCGGACGGACCGAGGAGGTCCCGCGCCCGGCCGCGCCGGTGAGCGTCCCGGCCGCCGCGCCGGTGGCCGCCTCGGCGGTCGTCGCCCCGATGCGGGCGCCCGAGCCGCGCATCGCGCCAGTGGCGTCCATCACACCCGAACGTCGCCCCGTCGAGAAGAGCGCCCCGGTGATCACGTCCAAGACCGCGTCCGAGCGGGAGCCTTACCGCATCACCACGCTCCACCCCCGAACCTACAACGAGGCCCGTACCATCGGGGAACACTTCCGTGACAACACTCCTGTGATCATGAATCTCACGGAGATGGACGACACGGACGCCAAGCGCCTCGTAGACTTCGCGGCTGGACTCGTCTTCGGGCTTCACGGCAGCATCGAGCGCGTGACGCAGAAGGTGTTCCTGCTGTCTCCTGCTAACGTCGATGTAACGGCGGAGGACAAGGCAAGGATCGCCGAGGGCGGGTTCTTCAACCAGAGCTGACAGGCATGAAGGGCGAGGGGAGACACGGTGGGCGTTGTATGGCAGGTGCTGTACATCGTGCTGATGTGTTTCTTCGTCCTGCTCCTGGCGCGCATGGTGATGGACTGGGTCCAGTTCTTCGCCCGCGACTGGCGGCCAGGGCGGGCCATGGTCGTCCTGCTCGAGAGCATCTACACCGTCACGGATCCGCCGCTCAAGCTCTTGCGGCGGTGGATCCCACCGGTGCGGATCGGGGGAGCAGCCCTCGATCTTGCCTTCATGCTGCTGATCATCATTGTGTTGATCTTGATCCAGGTCGTGGGGGCACTGTGACCGACGCAGAAGCCCGGCTGTCCGACGATCACGTTGAGGTGAAGAAATGGCATTGACCCCCGAGGACGTTCGGAACAAGCAGTTCACGACCGTCCGCCTCCGCGAAGGCTATGACGAGGACGAGGTCGACGCCTTCCTCGACGAGGTCGAAGGCGAGCTGACTCGCCTGCTGCGCGAGAACGAGGACCTGCGCGCCAAGTTGGCCGCCGCGACTCGTGCCGCCGCGCAGAACCAGCAGGCGGCGCAGCAGAACCAGCAGCGCCGCGAGCTGGCCGGCCCCGGCCCGCAGGACGGCCAGCAGCACCCGCAGCAGCAGCGTCCGGGCGCGCCCGTTCCCGCTGCCATATCCGGCCCGCCGGTCCCGCAGCAGGGCATGCCGCAGCAGGGGATGCCCCAGGGCATGCCTCAGCAGGGGATGCCCCAGGGCATGCCCCAGCAGGGGATGCCGCAGCAGGGCATGCCCCAGCACATGCAGCAGCAGATGGGCCACCCCGGCCAGCCGCAGCTGCCCGGCGGTCAGCCCGCCCTCCCGGGCCCGGGCGTTCCGCAGCTCCAGCCGGCGCCGCAGATGGCCGGTCCGATGGGTGGCCACACCATGGGTGGCGGTCTCGCCCCCATGCAGCAGCCGCAGCCGATGATGCAGCAGCCGCAGCCGAACAACGACTCCGCTGCCCGCGTCCTCGCGCTCGCCCAGCAGACCGCCGACCAGGCGATCGCCGAGGCCCGTTCCGAGGCCAACAAGATCGTCGGCGAGGCCCGCAGCCGCGCCGAGGGTCTGGAGCGCGACGCCCGCGCCAAGGCGGACGCGCTGGAGCGGGACGCGCAGGAGAAGCACCGCGTCGCGATGGGCTCCCTGGAGTCCGCGCGCGCCACGCTGGAGCGCAAGGTCGAGGACCTGCGTGCGTTCGAGCGTGAGTACCGCACGCGTCTGAAGTCCTACCTGGAGACGCAGCTGCGTCAGCTGGAGTCCCAGGCGGACGACAGCCTCGCGCCGCCGCGGACCCCGGCCACGGCCTCGCTCCCGCCGGCTGCACCCCTGTCCCAGCCTGCGATGAGCCCGGTCGGTGCCTCCCCGATGAGCGCCGGTGGCCCCTCCTTCGGCGGCGGCCAGAGCATGGGTGGCCAGACGTTCGGCGGTCAGCAGTCCTTCGGCGGCGGCCAGAACGGCCCGTCCTTCGGCGGTAACGCGTTCCAGCCGGCCGGCGCGCAGCCGGCTCCGCCGGCCGCGATGACGCAGCCGATGGCCGCGGTCCGCCCGCAGCCCCCGCTGCAGCAGGCGCCCCAGCCGATGCGCGGGTTCCTGATCGACCAGGACGACGAGAACTGAAGTCTCTCGCCGACAAGCGGAAGGCCCCTGCACCGGGAAACCGGTGCAGGGGCCTTTGCCCTTTCAGAGCCGCGTATCGGCAGAGCCTCGCGCCTCTGGTGGGGGTCAGCGCAGGATGACCACGGCGGTCACGCCCTTCGCATCAACCAGCACGGTGCCCTCCTCGACGCGTGCGGCGTCGAGCTCGGCGAGTGGGAGCTCGTCGATCCAGCCCTTGCCGGAGAGGACGACCACCAGCGCGGGGCCGGTCACCTCCGTGCTGTCCGTGCACATGGTGACCTGGGCCGAGACCGCGCCGCGACGCGTCATCACGTTGAAGTCGACCAGCGGGCCGCCCAGCAGGCGGCACCTTGTCGTCGCGTCTCCGCTGAACCGGAAGGGTTCGAACCGCTCCGCGACGACCGTCTCGACCCCGTCGACCGTGAGGGCCATGCCCTCGCCCCGGACGACGGTGATGATCCGGTCGATGCCCTCGAAGGTGGAGAACGGGCCGCCGTCCACGACGTCGGCGAGTGAGACCCGCCAGTCGAAGTCGGTGGTGCCCGCCCCCGACGGCGACGACGCTACCTCGCGGGTCACGCCGCCGCCGTTCTTCCAGGGACTGGCCACGCGGTCGGCCGCGCGCAGAACCTGAATGTCCGTCATGGATCAGGCCTTGCGCAGCCAGAAGGTGAGGCCGAGCGTCTCGTCCGCGAACGGGGAGGCGTCCGCCCAGTCCGGCTCGCCGGCGGCGAAGTCGGTCGCGAGGACCTCGTCCGCCAGCAGCGCGCCGTGGGTGGTCAGGGCCTCGACCGTCTCGTCCGCCGATGCGACGTAGCGGAGCACGATGCGGTCGGAAACCTCCAGGCCGGAGTTCTTGCGGGCCTCCTGCACCTGGCGGATGGCGTCGCGGGCGACGCCCGCGAGGCGCAGCTCCGGCGTGATGTGCAGGTCCAGCGCGACGGTGGCACCCGCCTCGTTGGCGACGGCCCAGCCCTCGCGCGGGGTCTCGGTGATGACGACCTCGTCCGGGGTGAGCTCGATCGTCTCGCCGTCGAGCTCCACCGACGCCGTGCCGGTCGCGCGCAGCGCGGCGGAGAGCGCGGCCGCGTCGGCCGCGGCGACGACCTTGGCCACGTCCTGGACGCCCTTGCCGAAGCGCTTGCCCAGGGCACGGAAGTTGGCCTTGGCGGTGGTGTCGACGAGCGAACCGCCGACCTTGGCCAGCGACTCGATCGCGGCGACGTTGAGCTCCTCCGCGATCTGCGCGAGCAGCTCCGCCGGGAGCTCCTCGTATCCCTGCGCCGAGACCAGCGCGCGCGACAGCGGCTGCCGGGTCTTGACGCCGGAGTCGGCGCGCGTGGCGCGGCCGAGCTCGACCAGGCGGCGCACCAGCGCCATCTGCCGGGACAGGGCCGGGTCGATCAGCGACTCGTCCGCGACCGGCCAGGTCGCCAGGTGGACGGACTCGGGGGCGTCGGCGACGACCGGGACGACCAGGTCCTGCCAGACCCGCTCGGTGATGAACGGGGTCAGCGGGGCCATCAGCCGGGTGACCGTCTCCAGCGCCTCGTGCAGGGTCGCCAGCGCGGCCGGCTCGCCCTGCCAGAAGCGGCGGCGGCCGCGGCGCACGTACCAGTTGCTGAGGTCGTCGACGAAGGCGGACAGCAGCTTGCCGGCCCGCTGGGTGTCGTACGCCTCCAGCGCCGCGTCGACGTCCCGGACCAGGGCGTTGAGCTCGCTCAGCACCCACTGGTCCAGCATCGGGCGGTCGGCGGGCGCGGGGTCGGACGCGGAGGGCGCCCAGCCCGCGGTGCGGGCGTAGAGGGCCTGGAAGGCGACGGTGTTCCAGTAGGTCAGCAGCGTCTTGCGGACGACCTCCTGGATCGTGCCGTGGCCGACGCGTCGCGCGGACCAGGGCGAGCCGCCGGCGGCCATGAACCAGCGCACGGCGTCGGCGCCGTTGGTGTCCATCAGCTCGATGGGCTCCAGGATGTTGCCCAGGTGCTTGGACATCTTGCGGCCGTCCTCGGCCAGGATGTGACCGAGGCAGACGACGTTCTCGTACGAGTTGCGGTCGAAGACCAGCGTGCCGACGGCCATGAGGGTGTAGAACCACCCGCGCGTCTGGTCGATGGCCTCGGAGATGAACTGCGCCGGGTAGCGCTTCTCGAACAGCTCCTGGTTCTTCAGCGGGTAGCCGTACTGCGCGAACGGCATGGAGCCCGAGTCGTACCAGGCGTCGATGACCTCCGGCACGCGCACGGCCGTCTTCTGGCAGCTCGGGCAGGCGAGGGTGACGTCGTCGATGAACGGGCGGTGCGGGTCGAGGGCGCTCTGGTCGGTGCCGGTGAGCTCGGAGAGCTCGGCCAGCGAGCCGACGCAGGTCAGGTGGTCGTCCTCGCAGCGCCAGATCGGCAGCGGGGTGCCCCAGTAGCGGTTGCGGCTGAGCGCCCAGTCGATGTTGTTGTTGAGCCAGTCGCCGAAGCGGCCGTACTTGACGGTCTCCGGGTGCCAGTTGGTGCGCTCGTTCTCGCGCAGCAGGGCGTCTTTGACGGCGGTGGTGCGCACGTACCAGGACGGCTGCGCGTAGTAGAGCAGCGCGGTGTGGCAGCGCCAGCAGTGCGGGTAGCTGTGCTCGTAGGCGACGTGGCGGAGAAGCAGGCCACGCTCCTTGAGGTCGGCGGTCAGCGCCTCGTCGGCCTTCTTGAAGAAGACGCCGCCGACCAGCGGTACCGACTCCTCGAAGGTGCCGTCGGAGCGGACCGGGTTGACCATCGGCAGGCCGTAGTTCTTGCAGGTCGCGAGGTCGTCGGCGCCGAAGGCCGGGGCCTGGTGCACCAGACCGGTGCCGTCCTCGGTCGTGACGTACTCGGCGTTGACGACGTAGTGCGCCTCGCCCTCGACGTCGACCAGCTGGAACGGGCGCTGGTACGTCCAGCGCTCCATCTCCTTGCCGGTGAAGCGCTCGCCGGTGGTGGTCCAGCCCTCGCCCAGCGACTTCTCGACCAGCGGCTCGGCGACGACGACGTGCTCGGTGCCGTCGGTGGCGACGACGTAGGTCACCTCGGGGTGGGCGGCCACCGCGACGTTGGAGACCAGCGTCCACGGGGTCGTCGTCCAGACCAGCAGGGAGGCCCGGCCGGCCAGCGGGCCGCCGGTCAGCGGGAAGCGCACGTAGACGGAGGGGTCGACGACCGTCTCGTAGCCCTGGGCCAGCTCGTGGTCCGACAGGCCCGTGCCGCAGCGCGGGCACCACGGGGCCACGCGGAAGTCCTGGACCAGCAGGCCCTTGTCGAAGATCTGCTTGAGCGACCACCACACGGACTGGATGTACTCCGGGTCCATGGTGCGGTAGGCGTCGTCGAGGTCCACCCAGTAGCCCATCCGGGTGGTGAGCTCGGCGAACATGTCGGTGTGGCGGGTGACGGACTCGCGGCACTTGGCGTTGAACTCGGCGATGCCGTAGGCCTCGATGTCCTGCTTGCCGGAGAAGCCGAGCTCCTTCTCGACGGCCAGCTCGACGGGCAGTCCGTGGCAGTCCCAGCCGGCCTTGCGGGCGACGTGGTAGCCCTTCATGGTCCGGTAGCGCGGGAAGAGGTCCTTGAAGACGCGGGCCTCGATGTGGTGGGCGCCAGGCTTGCCGTTGCCGGTGGGCGGACCCTCGTAGAACACCCACTCCGGGCGGCCCTCGGACTGCTGCAGGCTCCGCTCGAAGATCTTGTGGTCCTGCCAGAAGGAGAGGATCTGGTGATCGAGCGCGGGCAGGTCGACTTGGGCGGGTACGGCGCGATACTGCGCGGTCATGCTTCCTCCGGCGGAACGGCTCCACTGCTGTCTCCGACGGAGGGACGAGGCCGAACGGCCCCGCGGTACCACCCTCCTTGGCTGCACCGATCTGCATGCAGCCCCCTCATTGGGGTCAGCGGCCGGGTCTACTGGGCACCGTGTGCCGTTCCTCCGGCGGCTCCGGGGTGATCTTCCCGCTGCGCACACCCCCGGGCTTCCACCGTCCCCGGGTCGCTATCGGCTGCGTGCGGCGGTACTCGTCCCCATCCACGCCTTGCTGGGAAGCAAGTCTATAGGGCTCGCGGGTGCGATTTCGCGCGCATTTGCGCGCGGCAACGCGCGCCCCCTATGAGGTGACGCGCCGGTAACGGACACACCGGGCGATTATCGCGTCACGTTCTGGGCACAACTCCTTTCGTCCAGTCGTCCTACATGCTGCAGGACCACGCGGCCCGGGCAACCGCGCTGGTGCAGCCAGGCGAGTGGAAGGACCTACTCCGGTATGTCCCGTTGTGGTGGCATTCGCCACGGCTTATCGTTCCGGCACCGACAGAGTGCCGGTCAGTCATGCACGAAGGGGTCGAGGGAATGGCGGACAAGGCAAGGAGCCGAGCTGGCGGGACACGCCGTGCCGGAGTGTCCTTGGGCGACCCGGGGGAGAGCATCGTGACGCGAAACAAGACCACCGCGGCCACCCGGACGTCCCACCAGGCCACCGGCGCGCGGTTGGACCCGGCTTCGCTCCCGGTCCGCCCCGGCGAGGACCCGTGGACGGCCGAGGAGGTCAGGGAGCTCCAGGCCGAGCTCACCGCGGAGGCGGCGGACCTGCGGGCCGAGATCCAGACGGCCGAGGAGGCCGTGAGCGGCCTGATGCGCGACTCCGGCGACGGCGCGGGCGATGACCAGGTCGATGCCGGCACCAAGAACATCTCGCGCGAGCACGAGCTCTCGCTGGCGGCCAACGCCCGCGACATGCTCGCCCAGACCGAGCGCGCGCTGCTGAGGATCGCGGGCACCCAGTTCGGGCTCTGCGAGTCCTGCGGCAAGGCCATCGGCAAGGCGCGCGTACAGGCATTCCCGCGGGCCACGCTGTGCGTGGAGTGCAAGCAGAAGCAGGAACGCCGTTACTGATTCGGCACCGCCTCCGGCGCGGCCCTGGCCGCGCCGGAGGGATGGCGTGCCGTACCCTCGACGGCGACAGCCCACCCGATACGGTCACGCGGAGCGCATCATCAGTACCCAGGGTCACCAGAACGCCGAGGCCGACGCTCCCGCCTCGACGGAGCCGGAAGCCACCGCCGCGCCGGAAGAAGACGTGCAGGACGAGCTCGCGCCCGAGACGGCCGACGACACGACGAAGAAGCGTCGGATCGGCGTGCTGCTCAGCGTCGCCCTGCTGGCCTATCTGCTCGACCTCGGCAGCAAGCTGCTGGTCGTCGCGCAGCTGGAGCACAAGGACCCGATCCGCCTGGTGGGCGACTGGGTGCAGTTCGCGGTCATCCGCAATCCCGGCGCGGCCTTCGGCATGGGCCAGGCGATGACCATCGTCTTCACGCTCATCGCGGCCACGGTCATCGTGGTGATCATCCGGCTCTCGCGCCGCCTCTACAGCCTGCCGTGGGCGGTCGCGCTCGGCCTGCTGCTGGGTGGCGCCTTCGGCAACCTCACCGACCGCATCATGCGCTCGCCGGGGCTGTTCCGCGGTGAGGTCGTCGACTTCATCTCGGTCAAGCACTTCGCCGTCTTCAACCTGGCCGACTCGGCCATCGTCTGTGGCGGCATCCTGGTTGTCCTGCTCTCCTTCCTGGGCACCAATCCGGACGGCAGCGTGCAGCGCGACAAGTAGGCGTCGACGCGGAAGGGCGCCCGGCCACAGGCCGGGCGCCCTTCCGCGTTCAACGGGTTACAGGACCTTGGAGAGGAAGGCCTGCGTCCGCTCGTGCTGCGGGTTGGTGAGCACCTCGCGCGGGTGGCCGGACTCGACCACGACGCCGCCGTCCATGAAGACCAGCGAGTCGCCGACCTCGCGGGCGAAGCCCATCTCGTGGGTGACCACGATCATGGTCATGCCGTCCTGGGCGAGGCCCCGCATGACGTCGAGGACGTCACCGACCAGCTCGGGGTCGAGCGCGGAGGTGGGCTCGTCGAAGAGCATCAGCTTCGGCTCCATCGCCAGCGCGCGGGCGATGGCGACGCGCTGCTGCTGGCCGCCGGAGAGCTGGGAGGGGTAGTTGCCGGCCTTGTCGGCCAGGCCGACCTTGGTCAGCAGCTCCATGCCCTGCTCGCGGGCCTGCGCCCTGGGCACCTTCTTGACACGCGTGGGCGCCTCGACGACG
Organism: Streptacidiphilus sp. MAP12-33; assembly: GCF_041261265.1. Lineage (NCBI taxonomy): Bacteria > Bacillati > Actinomycetota > Actinomycetes > Kitasatosporales > Streptomycetaceae > Streptacidiphilus > Streptacidiphilus sp. MAP12-33. The sequence goes on along the minus strand of NZ_JBGCCA010000022.1, from coordinate 67,168 downwards.
TTCTCCAGCGCGGTCATGTGCGGGAACAGGTTGAACCGCTGGAACACCATGCCGATGTCCCGGCGCTTCTGCGCGACCACTCGGTCCGGCAGCTCGTGGAGCTTGCCGTTCTTCTCCTGGTAGCCGACGAGCTCGCCGTCGACGTAGAGCCGTCCGGCGTTGATCTTCTCCAGGTGGTTGATGCACCGCAGGAAGGTCGACTTGCCCGAGCCCGACGGGCCGACCAGGCAGAACACCTGGCCCTGCTGGACCTCCAGGTCGATGCCCTTGAGCACCTCGACCTGCCCGTAGGACTTGTGCACCTGCTCGGCGCGGACCATGGGTTCGACGCTCATCGGACGGCTCCCTCGTGGCGCTGGAAGCTCACCAGGTTCTTGCGGACCTTCTGCCAGGGGGTCTCCGGCAGGACGCGGTTGCTGCCGCGCGAGTAGTACCGCTCGACGTAGTACTGGCCGATCGACAGGATCGAGGTCATCAGCAGGTACCAGAAGCTGACCGCGACCAGCGCCGGGATCTCGTACAGGGTGCGCGAGGCGATGTCCTGCCCGGCGCGGGTCAGCTCCTCCAGCGCGATCGCCGAGACCAGCGAGGTGGTCTTCAGCATCGAGATGGTCTCGTTGCCCGCCGGCGGGATGATCACGCGCATGGCCTGCGGCAGCACGACGCGCCACAGGGTCTGCGCGTGGGTGAGGCCCAGCGAGGACGCCGCCTCGGCCTGGCCCTCGTCCACCGAGAGGATGCCCGCACGGACGATCTCGGCGAAGTAGGCGGCCTCGTTCAGGCCCAGGGCCAGCACGGCCGCGGTGAACAGCCCGATCAGGTCGTTGTAGTTCCACGACGCGAAGGTGGGCCCGAAGGGGATGCCGATGCCGACCGTGGGGACCAGCGCGCCCAGGAAGTTCCAGAAGAACAGCTGGACCAGCACCGGCGTGCCGCGGAAGACCCAGACGTAGATCCAGGAGGCCCCGGACAGCACCGGGTTCTTCGACAGGCGCATCACGGCGAGCAGGATGCCGCCGACGATGCCGATCACCATCGCCAGCACGGTCAGCTCCAGCGTCTTCACGACGCCGGACAGCACGGTGGAGTAGGTGAAGATCTGGCCGACCACGTCCCAGTGCAGGACGGTGCTGGTGACCATGAGGTGGCCGAGCATCGCCGCCAGCACCGCGATGACGGCGACGGCGACCCAGCGGCCGGGGTGACGGACGGCGACGGCCCGGATCTCCTCCGGGCGCCCCCGGTCCGGGGGCGCCGTGTCCTGAGGAATCGTCACGATTCTCTCTGCCTTACGTACGAGGGGTGGACGGAGATCAGCTGGTGGCGCCGTTGATGACGACCTTGTCGGCGGTCAGCGCGCCGGAGTCGACGCCCCACTTCTTCAGGATCTGGAGGTAGGTGCCGTCGTTGATGATGTCCTTGACGGCGCCCTGGATGGCCTGGGCCATCTGGCCGTCGCCCTTGGGCACGACGATGCCGTAGGGGGCGGTGTTGTAGTCCTGGCCGATCTTCATCAGCTGGCCGTTGCTCTGCTGCACGGCGTAGGCGATGACGGGGGAGTCGGCCATCATCGCCTGGTCGCGCTTGGCGACCAGCGCGGAGGTGGCGTCGGTCTGCGCGTTGAACTGGTCGCCGTTGTTCGGGATCTCCGGCTTGCCGGCCTTCTTGCAGGCCGGGTTGATCGTCTGCTGGATCTCCTGCGACTCGGTGGTGTTGCTCTGCACCGACACCTTGATCCCGCACAGGTCGGCCGCGACACCGCTGAGCTTGGACGGGTTGCCCGTCAGCGTGGCGATGGCCTCGCCCGCGTTGAAGTACTCGACCAGGTCGACCTGCTGCTCGCGGGCCTTGGTGTCGGTGAAGGAGGAGAAGCTCAGGTCGTACTTCTTGGCGCTGATGCCGCCGAGGATGGAGCTGAAGTCCGCGCTCTGCCACTGGGCCTTCAGGCCGAGCTTCTTCAGGATCGCGTTGCCGAGGTCCACGTCCATGCCGACGACGTTGCCGTTCGCGTCCTTGAACTCGGACGGGGCGTAGGTCGAGTCGGTGGCGATGAGGACGGTGCCCTTGGTCTTCAGGGCGGCCGGGACCATGGCGACCAGCGCGGCGTCGGTGCCCTCCGTGTTCACCGACTGCGAGGCGTTGGGGGCGGCACCGGAGTTTCCGTCGATCTTGGAGCTACCACAGCCGGTGAGGATCAGCGAGCCGGCCACGGCCACGGTGCCGGCGAGGAGGAGACGCTGCGAGACGGAACGAGCCATGAGGGTGGGTCCTCCTGCGATGTATGAGCACGCCGAAGGAGGGTCTGCACACCGTTATGCGTCCCGCCCCTGCGTGAATTGAGACCGCATCCTCTCACTCCCGATAGGCCGTTCGGCTGCACAGTTGGGTCAAAATCAGATAACAAGCCGCAGCTCGCGGCGGTCCCGGCTGGCCGGGGCGGAGGTCGGGGAGCGAAGGCGCGATACGGCATACTCGTTACGGTGAGCACCGTTCCCCAGATCCGCGCCCTGCCCGTGCCCGACGGCCTCGAGGGTGAGCGTGTCGACGCCGCCATCGCCCGGATGTTCGGCTTCTCCCGGACCAAGGCCGCCGAGCTGGCCGCCGAGGGCAAGGTGACGGTGGACGGCGCCGAGGTCGGCAAGTCCGAGCGGGTCACCGCGGGTGCCTGGCTGGAGGTCGAGATCCCGGCCCCGCCGGCGCCGGTGCAGATCGTGGCCGAGAAGATCGACAACATGAAGATCGTCTACGACGACGACCACTTCGTCCTCGTCGACAAGCCGGTCGGCGTCGCCGCGCACCCGAGCCCGGGCTGGACCGGCCCGACCGTGATCGGCGGTCTCGCCGGAGCTGGCTACCGGATCTCCACCTCCGGCGCGGCCGAGCGCCAGGGCGTGGTGCACCGCCTGGACGTGGGCACCTCGGGCCTGATGGTCGTCGCCAAGTCCGAGCAGGCCTACACCTCGCTCAAGCAGCAGTTCCGCGACCGGGTGCCGGAGAAGAAGTACAACGCCCTGGTCCAGGGCCACCCGGACCCGCTGTCCGGCACCGTCGACGCGCCGATCGACCGCCACCCCAGCAGCGACTGGAAGTGGGCCGTCGTCGCCGGCGGCAAGCCGTCGGTCACCCACTACGACCTGATCGAGGCCTACCGGGCCGCCTCGCTGCTGGACATCAAGCTGGAGACGGGCCGCACCCACCAGATCCGCGTCCACATGTCCGCGCTGCGCCACCCCTGCGTCGGCGACCTCACCTACGGCGCCGACCCGACGCTGTCCAAGCGCCTGGGTCTGACCCGGCAGTGGCTGCACGCCGTCTCGCTCGGCTTCCAGCACCCGGCGACGGGGGACTGGGTCGAGTTCACCAGCGAGTACCCCGAGGACCTGGCCCGCGCCCTGGAGATCATCAGTGCGGAGAGCTGAGCACGTCTCGATCACGGTCGCGACCGAGGCGGACATGCCCGACGTCCGCGCGGTGCGGCACGAGGTCTTCGTCGTGGAGCAGAACGTCCCGGTCGAGCTGGAGTACGACGAGCTCGACGCGACCAGCGTGCACGTGCTGGCACGGGACGCCGAGGGGACCCCGCTCGGCACCGGCCGCCTGATCCACGGACCGCAGGCGCTGGCAACGACCGGCCGCGAGGGCGTCGTGCTGCTCGGCCGCCTCGCTGTCCGGCAGCGGGCGCGCGGCACCGGCCTGGGTGCGGAGCTGGTCCGCGCGATCGAGGCGGCGGGCCGCGACCACGGCGGCACGGAACTGGAGCTGCACGCCCAGGTGCAGGCGCTGGGCTTCTACGAACGGCTGGGTTATGTCGCTTTTGGCGACGAATACCCCGACGCGGGCATTCCGCACCGGAGTATGACGAAACGTCTGGCATGATGCCTGTGTGGCGCAGCTGATCCTTCTCTTCACGGTCTTTCTCTGCGCCATCGTCACCACCCCGCTCGCGGAGCGGATCCGGGTGCCGCAGCCCGTGCTGATGACCCTGATCGGCATCGTCCTCGCGCTGCTGCCGTTCGTGCCGAACATCCACATCGAGCCGGACCTGATCCTCCCGCTCGTGCTGCCACCGCTGATCTACGCGTCCTCGCAGCGCTCCACCGCGCGCTACTTCCTGCAGAACGCCCGGGTCATCCTGCTGCTCGCGGTCGCCCTGGTGCTGGTCACCGCCGCGGCCGTGGCGGGCGCCATGCACTGGATCACCCCGGCGATGCCGGTCGCGGCGGCCGTCGCGCTCGGCGCGCTGATCTCCCCGCCCGACCCGATCGCCGCGGGGGCGGTGGCGCAGAGCGTCGGCCTCCCGCGCCGGCTCCTCGGCGTGCTGGAGACCGAGGGCCTCTTCAACGACGTCACCGCGCTGGTCGTCTACGCCCTGGCCATCGACGCCGTGGTCACCGGCCGGTTCTCCACGCTCGACGCGGCGCTGCGGCTGCTGCTCTCGGCCGTGCTGGCCGTCGTCTTCGGCGTCGGCATCGGCTGGCTGAGCGGCAAGGTCATAGCCATGCTCAGCGACGCGACCCTCCAGGTGGGGCTCAGCCTGCTGGTCCCCTTCGCCGCCTACGTGCTCGCCGACCAGTTGCACGGCTCGGGCGTGCTGGCGGTCCTGGTCTGCGCACTGTGGATCAACGACCGGGCGGTCGGGGCGGACGACGTCTCCTTCCGGCTGGTCGGCTCCGCGTTCTGGGACGTCGTGGAGCTGCTGATCTCCGGCATGGCCTTCGGGCTGATCGGCCTGGAGTGGTCCAGCGTGCTCCACGAGGTCGGCAGCAGCTGGCCCTCGATGATCGGCGACGCCCTGCTGGTGATCCTCGTCGTGGTCGGCGTGCGCTTCATCTGGCTGCTGCCGGGGTCCTGGCTCGCCGCGTGGCTGGACCGCCGTACCGGCCGCCGCGAGGACGCCACCCCGCTCGGCTGGCGCGAGGCCGTGGTGCTGTGGTGGGCGGGGATGCGCGGGGTGGCCTCGGTCGCGCTGGCGTTGGCCGTGCCGTTCACCGTGAACGGCGGCGCCGCTTTCCCGCTGCGCTACGAGATCGTCTTCATCGCCTTCTCCGTCGTCCTGTTCACCCTGGTCGTGCAGGGCCTGACGCTGCCGCTGGTGGTGCGCTGGCTCGGGCTGAGCCGGGACCAGGACGCCGAGGACCACGAGGAGCGGCGCCTTTGGTACCGGGCCTCCCGGGCCGGGCTGGTGCGGCTCAAGGAGATGGCCGCCAACGAGGAGCTGCCCGAGGAGGTGGTCGACCGCCTCAAGCAGCGCCAGGTCGACCGCCTGGCCCGCAGCCGCCCCGACCTCTACGACGAGCAGCAGCGCGAGGAGTGGAAGCAGCGCGTCAAGGTGGTCAAGACGCTGCGCAAGGTCGAGGCCGAGATGCTCGCCGCCTCCCGCGAGGAGATGCAGGTGGCCCGGATGGAGCCGGGCGCCGACCCCGAACTCGTCGACCGGGTGATCCGCCAGCTCGACCTGCGCAGCGAACGCTGAGCCCCTGAGCCCCTCCGCACGTCACGAAAGGTCCATGTGAGCACCGACCCACAGACCACCCCGGGCGCGGCGGCCCATCCCGCCGACATCGACCTGCACGACGAGGGCGACGCCGGCTACGCCAAGACCCTCGCACCACGCCACATCAGCATGATCGCCATCGGTGGCGCGATCGGCACCGGCCTCTTTCTCGGGGCAGGCGGCAATCTGGCCAAGGCGGGGCCCTCGCTGGCGATCTCCTACGCGGTCGCGGGCGTCTTCGCCTTCTTCGTGGTGCGGGCACTGGGCGAGCTGGTGCTGCACCGGCCCTCCTCCGGCTCCTTCGTCAGCTACGCGCGCGAGTTCCTGGGCGAGAAGGGCGCGTACATCGCGGGCTGGATGTACGTGCTGAACTGGTCGACGACCGGCATGGCGGACATCACCGCTGTCGCCCTGTACGTGCACTACTGGGGGACCTTCGCGGCGGTCCCGCAGTGGGTGCTGGCGCTGATCGCGTTGGCCGTGGTGCTGTCGGTCAACCTGATCTCGGTGCGGCTCTTCGGTGAGATGGAGTTCTGGTTCGCGATCGTCAAGGTCGCGGCGATCGTGCTGTTCCTGGTCGTCGGCATCGTGCTGCTGGCCACCCAGCACCAGATCGCCGGGCAGACGCCCGGCCTGCACATGATCGGGGACAACGGCGGGTGGTTCCCGCGCGGCGTGCTCCAGATGATCGTGGTGTTGCAGAGCGTGGTCTTCGCGTACGCGGCGATCGAGATGGTCGGCGTCACGGCGGGGGAGACGGCAGACCCGGCCAAGATCGTCCCGAAGGCGATCAACTCGATCACCTGGCGCATCGTCGTCTTCTACGTCGGCTCGATCGTGATGCTGGTACTGCTGCTCCCGTGGACCTCGTACTCCGCGAACGAGAGCCCCTTCGTCACCGTCTTCGCCAAGCTGGGCGTCCCGGGCATCGGTGGCATCATGAACGCCGTCGTGCTGACGGCCGCCATGTCCAGCCTCAACTCCGGCCTCTACACCACCGGCCGCATCCTGCGCTCCCTCTCGGCCTCCGGCTCCGCGCCGGCCTTCACCGGCCGGATGAGCCGCAACCAGGTGCCCTACGGCGGCATCTTCCTGACGGCGGGCGCGGCGCTGATCGGCGTCGGCCTGAACGCCTGGCTGCCGGGCGAGGCCTTCGAGATCGTGGTCAACATCGCCTCGCTGGGCGTCATCTCCACCTGGATCATGATCATGGTCACCCACGCGCTCTTCGTCCGCCGCGCGAAGGCCGGCCACGCGGAGCGCCCCGCCTACCGGCTCGGCTTCTCGCCCTGGATCGAGCTCGCCACGATCGCGTTCCTGGTCTTCGTCGTGGTCGAGATGGGTGTCTCCGGCGGCTCCGTGGGTCGCTGGACCGTCCTCCTCATCCTCCCGATCGCGGCGGCCCTGACGGCGGGCTGGTACGCCATCAGGAGCCGGGACTGACCTGCCGCGAGGGCGCCGGCTGGGGGAAGACCCGGGTGTGCTTGACGCTGCCGAAGGCGAACTCGGACTCGATGGAGGCGATGCCGGGGATCGCGTGGAGGCGGGTACGGACCAGACGTTCGTAGGCCTGGAGGTCCTCGACCACGATGCGGAGCAGGTAGTCGGTGCTGCCCGCCATCAGGTAGCAGTCCTGGATGTGGTCGATCCGCTGGACGTGCTCCTCGAACGCCTCCACGCTCGCCGCGTTGTGCCGCTCCAGCCCGATCCGCACGAAGGCGGTCACCGGAAGGCCGAAGACGGACTGGTCCACGAGGGCCGTGTAGCCCTCGATCACCCCCGCCTCCTCGAGCCGGCGCACCCGGCGCAGGCACGGCGAGGGGGAGAGCCGGACGCGGTCGGCCAGCTCCTGGTTGGTCAGTCGGCCGTCCTGTTGCAGCTCGCGGATGATCGACCGGTCGACAGCGTCCATGGTTCTCCCGCCTTCTGTTCAGATGGTGCAGTTTGGCAGATTCTGCCTCTTGGCTGGTCTCTGGAGACATTTTTAGCAATCGTATGCCGCGCCTGTCGCCATAGCATTGCCGCGTCCCCGCCATTTCGGCCGCTAGTGGAGTCCCACCGCCATGCCCCCGATGTCCGCCGCGCCCCTGGCGGCCGTGCCCGTCGTCGAGCAGGCGGCGACCGCCGAACTCTCGGCCCGTCCGGCCGGACGGCGGGTGGCCGATCCCCTCGGTGTCGCCGCACTGCTGGCGACGGTCTGCCTGTGGAGTGCGTTCGCGCTCAGTGACCGGGCGCTCGCCGTCTCCTCGCTGCGCCCGGCGGACGCGGCGCTGATCCGCTTCGGGCTCCCGGCGCTGGTGCTGGCCCCGGCGCTCTGGCGGCGGCGCGGGCAGTTCACCCGTGCGGCCGGCCTGCGCTGGGCCCCTGCACTGAAGATCGTCCTCGGGGGCGGCATCCCCTTCTACCTGGCGGCGACCTACGGCGGCGCGCTCACCTCGGCGGCCTTCGTCGGCGCGCTGGTGCCGGGGATGGTCCCGCTCTTCGTCGCCGCGCTGGCGGTCCGCGGCGGCCGGGTGCCGCGCGGGCTGCAGGGCGCGGGCCTCGGCCTCATCGGTCTGGGCGCGCTCGCCCTGGTCGGGCCCGACCTCGCGGGGGTCGACGGGCGCACCCTGGCCGGAGTCGGCCTGCTGCTGCTCGCCAGCGGACTCTGGGCGATCTACACCGTCGGCCTGCGCGAGATCTCGCTCGACCCTGTCGCGTCCATGGGACTGCTCTGTGTCCCGACCTTCTCGGTCATCGCCCTGCTGGCCCTGTTCGGCGTGCTGCCCAGCACGCTGCTCACCCATGCCGAGCCGCGCGACGTGCTCGTCTTCCTTCTCGTCCAGGGCGTCGGCACCGGCGTCTGCTCCGGGCTCTTCTACGCCACCGCGATCCGCCGCCTCGGCCCCGAGCGCTGCACCACCGTCGGCAGCCTCAGCCCCGTGCTGACAGCCGCAGCTGCCGTCCCCCTGCTCGGGGAGCGGCTGACCCTCCCCGTCCTGGCCGGCACCGCGCTCGTCGCGGCGGGCGTGATGCTGGCCAACCGACGCGTCGTCAGCTCAAGGGCGTCGTGTCGAGCGTGAAGCCGAAGGGGGCGGGCAGGTCGAGCGGTTTGCCGAAGCTCGCGCGAGTGGCGGTCTGGTGGTCGCCCCGCTCCGGATCGGTGAACAGGGTGACCTTGCCCTCGCTGCGGTCGATCAGCAGGTAGCAGGGGATGCCTGCTTTGGCATAGCCGAGGCCTTTGGCCTCGCGGTCCTTGCTGGGGCGCGTCGAGGTGACCTCGAACACCAGTAGGACGTCGGTCGGCGGGGCCCAGGAGTCCGCGCCCGGAAGTGGCCGATTTCGGTGGGACAGGAGGCCGTTCTGCGGCAGTCATCAGCGCCATGCCTTCCCCCCGATCGGTTCGGTCCGCGCGCTGCTTCTTACTGGAAGCTGTCGCTGCCCACCGACAAATCAGGGTGATCGATGGAGGTCCCACCCGAAAGTGTGCCCCGTCCGCAGGGCTCTGTCCCGGCTACCCGCCCGTGCGCACGCGCGGCAGCGCGCCGGGGTGGTGGTCGCGGAGCCAGGCGATGAGGGTTTCGCGGGTCTGGGCCTTGAGGGTGAAGGCGTCGTCCGGGTTGCGGGTGGTCATCGTCGCGCGGACGACGATCGTGGACGGGGTGGTGTCGAAGACCACCAGCCCCCAGTCGCGGCCGTCCCACTCCTTGCTGTCCAGCAGCAGCCGGTGGAACTGCTCGCGCAGCTCGGGGACCGGTGTGGTGTGGTCGAGATGGAGCAGCACCGAACCGGTGGTGTGCGGGTCCTCGCGGGTCCAGTTCTCGAACGGGCGGCTGACGAAGTAGGAGACCGGCACGACCAGCCGCCGCTGGTCCCACAGGCGGACCACCAGGTAGGCGAGGGTGATCTCCTCGATCGTCCCCTGCTGGCCCTCCACCACCACCGTGTCGCCGATCCGGACCAGGTCGCCGAAGGCGATCACCAGGCCGGAGAAGAAGTTGCCCAGCGTGTTCTGCGCCGCGATACCGGCGACGATGCCGATGAGCCCGGCCGAGGCCAGCAGCGAGGTGCCGATGGTGCGCATCGCCGGGAAGGTCAGCAGCATCGCGCCGACCGTGACCAGCCCCACGATCGCGCCCGTGGCCCGCCGCAGCAGGTTGACCTGGGTGCGTACGCGCTGGACCCGGGAGGGGTCCTCGGCGACCTCGCGGTAGCGGGCGAAGACCGCCGACAGGATCGCGGCCAGTACCCGGTTGGTGAGCCAGCCGATCGAGGCGATCAGCGCCAGCAGCAGGCCGTGACGGACGTCGTCGGAGTAGGACTTGAACAGCTGCGCCAGCGGCGCGTTCACGAGCAGCAGCGAGAGGCAGACGACGAGCTGAAGCGGGATCCGGCAGCGCCGCAGCAGCGGCCAGACGGTCGTCTCCGGATGCCGCGCGGCGACCCGCTGCAGGGCCTTGTCCACGAGCCAGCCGACGAGCAGAGTGAGGCCGATGGTCAGTGCCACGGCGATCAACTGGCCGATCACGTTCCACGACATGCCTGTCCGTTTCGTCCACTTCTCGTGCAGCACACAGTAACGTGCGCGGTTGTTGCGCGTGCGATGCCCGAAGGCGCGAGTGACCCGGGTAGGCTGAGTTCTTCACCCCGCCGCCCACTGCCCGAGGGAGCCTTGTCCGCCGTGGCCGACAGCTTCGTTCACCTGCACGTTCACACAGAGTTCTCGATGCTGGACGGCGCCGCGAAGAACGGCAAGATGTTCGCCGAGGTCGAGCGCCAGGGCATGCCCGCGATCGCGATGTCCGACCACGGCAACATGTTCGGGGCGTACGAGTTCTTCCAGATCGCGCAGAAGCACCCGGTCAAGCCGATCATCGGCATCGAGGCCTACGTCGCGCCCGGCAGTCGCACCCACAAGAAGCAGACCTTCTGGGGCCAGCAGGGCGGCCGGATGGCCGGCGGGGACGCCAGCGGTGAGGGCGGCAAGGACGTCTCCGGCGGTGGCCGGTACACCCACATGACCATGTGGGCCAAGAACGCGGGCGGTCTGCGGAACCTGTTCCGGCTCTCCTCCCTCGCCTCGATCGAGGGCTACTACATGAAGCCCCGGATGGACCGCGAGATCATCTCGCAGCACTCCGAGGGCATCATCGCGACCACCGGCTGCCCCTCGGGCGAGGTGCAGACGCGGCTCCGGCTCGGGCAGTACGAGGAGGCCGTCGCGGCCGCCTCCGCGTACCAGGACATCTTCGGCAAGGAGAACTACTTCCTGGAGCTGATGGACCACGGGCTCGACATCGAGCGCGACGTCCGGATGGACCTGCTGCGCCTGGCCAAGGAGCTGGACATCCCGCTCCTGGCCACCAACGACTCGCACTACGTCACCGCCGACCAGGCGGACGCGCACGACAACCTGCTCTGCATCGGCGTCGGCAAGAACAAGGACGACCCGAACCGCTTCAAGTTCAACGGCTCCGGCTACTACCTCAAGACCGCCGAGGAGATGCGCGAGCTCTTCCGCGAGCTGCCGGAGGCGTGCGACAACACGCTCCTGGTCGAGTCGATGATCGAGCCGTACGACGAGGTCTTCAACTTCGTCGACCGGATGCCGCAGTTCGACGTGCCCGAGGGCGAGAACCAGGTCAGCTACCTGCGGCAGAAGATCGGCGAGGGCCTCAAGAAGCGCTTCGGCGACGACCCCGGCCAGGACGTGCTCGACCGGATCGAGCTGGAGATGTCCGTCATCGACCCGATGGGCTTCTCCTCCTACTTCCTCGTGGTCGCGGACATCTGCCAGTACGCCCGCGACAACGGCATCTCGGTCGGCCCCGGCCGTGGTTCCGCGGCCGGTTCGATGATCGCCTACCTCACCGGCATCACCCAGCTCGACCCGATCGAGCACGACCTGCTGTTCGAGCGGTTCCTCAACCCCGAGCGCATCAACCCCCCGGACGTCGACATCGACTTCGACGACCGCCAGCGTGACCAGATGGTCCGCTACGTCAGTGAGAAGTACGGCGCCGCGTACACCGCGCAGGTCAACACCTTCGGCACGATCAAGGCCAAGGCCGCCGTCAAGGACTCCAGCCGCATCCTCGGCTACCCCTTCGCCATGGGTGACAAGATCACCAAGGCGATGCCGCCGGACGTGATGGGCAAGGGCGTCCCGCTCAAGGACCTCTTCGACCGCGAGCACTCGCGTTACAGCGAGGGCGGCGAGATCCGGGCTCTCTACGAGAACGAACCCGACGTCAAGAAGATCATCGACACGGGCCTGGGCATCGAGGGCCTGATCCGCGGCACCGGCGTGCACGCCGCGGCCGTGATCCTCTCCTCGGTGCCGCTGCTGGACCTGATCCCGCTGCACATGCGGGACAAGGACGGCACGATCATCACCGGCTTCGACTACCCGTCGTGCGAAGCCATGGGCCTGATCAAGATGGACTTCCTGGGTCTGCGGAACCTGGGCATCATCGACCACTGCATCAAGGTCATCAAGGCCAACCGTGGCGTCGACGTCGACTGCGACGCGATCCCGCTGGACGACCCGGTCACCTTCCAGTTGCTCCAGCGCGGCGACACCCTGGGCGTGTTCCAGCTCGATGGTGGTCCCATGCGCGCGCTGCTGCGCCTGATGAAGCCCACCGAGTTCGCCGACATCTCCGCCGTCTCGGCGCTGTACCGGCCCGGCCCGATGGGCATGAACTCGCACACCAACTACGCGCTGCGCAAGAACGCCCAGCAGGAGATCACCCCGATCCACCCGGAGCTCGAGGAGCCCCTCAAGGACGTCCTCGGCCCCACCTACGGTCTGATCGTCTACCAGGAGCAGGTGCAGCGAGCCGCCCAGGTGCTGGCCGGCTACAGCCTCGGACAGGCCGACCTGCTCCGCCGCGCGATGGGCAAGAAGAAGAAGGAGGTCCTGGAGAAGGAGTTCGTCCCCTTCCACGCGGGCTGCAAGGAGCGCGGCTACTCGGACGAGGCGATCCAGGCGGTGTGGGACGTGCTTGTCCCGTTCGCCGGCTACGCCTTCAACAAGTCGCACTCCGCCGCGTACGGGCTGGTCTCCTACTGGACCGCGTACCTCAAGGCCAACTTCCCGGCCGAGTACATGGCCGCGCTGCTCACCTCCGTCGGCGACGACAAGGACAAGATGGCCATCTACCTGGCCGACGCGCGCGCCCAGGGCATCAAGATCCTCTCTCCGGACATCAACGAGTCCGTCACCGACTTCACCGCCGTCGGCGAGGACGTCCGCTTCGGCCTGAAGGCCATCCGCAACGTCGGTGAGAACGTCATCGACTCGCTGGTGGAGACCCGCAAGTCGAAGGGCAAGTACTCGACCTTCGCGGACTTCCTCGACAAGGTCGAGCTGCCCGTCTGCAACAAGCGCGCGGTCGACTCGCTGATCAAGGCCGGCGCGTTCGACTCGCTGAACCACACCCGGCGCGGGCTCGTCGCGGTCGCGGAGAACGCGATCGACGCCGTCATCGGCGTCAAGAAGCAGGCCGCGATCGGCCAGGACGACCTCTTCGGCGCGATCGACGACGGCAGCGACTCCCCGACGATCGGGCTGGACTTCCAGCTCGACGACAAGGAGTGGCCGCGCAAGCACCTGCTCTCCACCGAGCGCGAGATGCTCGGCCTCTACGTCTCCAGCCACCCGCTGGACGGTGCCGAGCACATCCTCGCGCGCAACCGTGACACCTCGATCGCGGAGCTGCTCGGCTCCGGCCGGACGGAGGGCGAGGTCAAGCTCTCCGGCCTGATCACCTCGGTGGACCGCCGGATCAACAAGGCGGGCAACGCGTGGGCGCTGGTCACGCTCGCCGACCGTGACGGCTCGGTGGAGGTGCTGTTCTTCCCGAAGACGTACCTGCTGCTCAGCGAGATGCTGGTGGAGGACAACGTCGTCGCGGTCAAGGGCCGCCTCAACGAGCGGGACGGTGCGCTCAGCATCTTCGGCTCGGAGATGCAGATGCTCGACATCTCCGCCGCGGAGCACGGCGGCAAGCCGCCGATCCAGCTGAACATCCACGAGCGGAAGATCAACGCCCAGCTGGTCTCCGAACTCAAGCGCGCGATGAAGGCCCACCCGGGCGACGTCCCGGTCCGCCTCCTGATGGAGGGCCACGCGCGGACGGTGCTCTTCGAACTGGGCTTCCTGGTGGACCCGGACAACGGCTTCGCCAGCGACATCAAGGGCATGCTGGGCGCGGGGGCTTGGGCAACCGTCTGAGCGAACAGGGGCGCGGGGCTCTGCCGATATGCGGCTCACCTCCCGGCCTTCGGCCGGGAGGTGGCCCCTCCGGCGTGCGGATGGTTCTGCGCGCCCCGGACCATCCGCATATCAGTGGCTTGTCGCGCAGTTCCTCGCGCCCCTGGGGGAGTGCGGCTAGCTGACTCGGAATCCAGTGCCGCTCCGCTGGACTTCGACCATGCCGCTGCCGCCGAAGTGCGCCGGGATCACCAGTTCGCGCTGGTCCGCCGCGCGTTCCAGGATCCGGCGGCGGGTGGTGGCCGCCTCGACCGGGTCGAGGCAGAAGCAGCTGCTGTGCGAGGGGTCGAGGATCTGGACCGGGCTGTGCAGCAGGTCGCCCACGAAGACCGCCCGGTCGGTGCCGGAGGCGAGCCGCAGGACGGAGGAGCCGGGGGTGTGGCCCGGGGCGGGCTCCAGGCTCAGGTGTTCGTCGATGCGCAGGCCGTCCTCCCACAGCTCCAGCTGCCCTGCCCGGGCGATCGGGGCGATGCTGTCCTCGTAGAGGAGCTTGTCGTCCACGCGTCGGCCCCCGCCGTAGCCATGCGCAGGGCCGAAGTAGGCGTCGTCCGCCGCCGGCAGCAGGTAGCGGGCGTTCGGGAAGGTCGGGATCCATGCACCGTCCACGTCGCGCGTGTTCCAGCCGACGTGGTCGCCGTGGAGGTGGGTGTTGACCACCACGTCCACGTCCTCCGGGCGGACGCCCGCGAAGGCCAGTCGGGCCAGGAAGTCGCCCTCGCGGCGATGGAACATCGGTGAGCTCGGCCGCTCGCGGCCGTTGCCCACGCCGGTGTCCACCAGGACCGTCCGGCCCGCACTGCGCAGCACCCAGCTCTTCAGAGTGACCACGGCCTGGTCGGTCTCCGGCCGCCAGTGGTCGGGGGCCAGCCAGTCGGCGTTCTCCTGCCATTCCCCCTCCCGGGAGTCCGGGACCAGCTGACGGGCGGGGACGTAGGCGTCCTGCCACTCCACGAACCGGACGCCGGGCCGATACCGCGCGCTCAGTGCTCCTGCGGGTGGGGCGGCCACTGCGGCTGCTGCGGGTGCGGCTCGTCCCTCGGAGTGAACAGCGCCGTCGCGCCGAGGAAGGTCAGCAGGGCCGCCATCGGCCAGGCGACGAGCGCCGTCTTCGCGCCGAGCTGGAGCGGGCGGGAGAAGTCCTGGTTCTTCGGGACCGGCGCGGCCAGCTTCAGGATGTCCGTCTGCCCGATGTGCGTGCCCAGCTGCCAGGCGATCCAGCCCGCGGCCAGCCCGCCGAGCGTGAGGCCGATGGGGACCGCGAGGCCCGCGCCGCGGCGGCGGGTGAGGTAGTACGAGAGGGCGGCCGCCAGGACGCCGAAGCAGCCGCCGACGAGGGCGAAGTACCCGTCCGCGGCGATCTGCTGCTCCCCCTCCGGGTCGCGCAGGTAGACCGCCGTGCCGTCCGAGTAGAGGGGGACCCGGGGGGCCACCGCGTGCCACAGCAGGCCGAAGAGGAGACCGGCGACGGCCGAACCGAGCACCAGGGCAAGGCCGATGAGGATCTCACGCCGGTAGTCGGGACGCGGCCGCGGGGCGGTGGGCGCGAGCCACACCTGGTCGGCACCGGGAGGAGCCGGAGGTGCGGACGGCTGCTGGCTGGGGCCCTCGGGGGCGTTGGGTGCGGTCACCGGGACATGGTCGCACGTCCGTCCGGCCGCCGCGCGGACGGACCCGCGCCCGAACCCGGGACCGCACCGACCAACGAACCGGGGACCGCGTCCGCGACGGGGACGATCACGCCCGGGTGGCGGCCTTGCGATACGCCCAGGTGGCGAGCGCGAGTGAGAGCACGCTCACGACCGCGCAGACCGCGAGGTCCGCGGTGACCAGTGCCCAGTCGGGCCGGGCCGTGAACGTCCGGGCGAAGGCCTCGACGCCGTAGGTCGACGGCAGCAGGTCGCGCAGCCAGCGGATCGCCTCGGGCATGTGGCTCGCGGGCAGGACGCCCAGCAGCAGCGCGGCGGACATGCCGAGCTGGCCCAGCAGCGTCGCGATCTCCTGTCGCGGCGCCAGCAGGCCCAGCGCCGCGCCCACACCGGCCAGCGCCGCGCCCGCGAGCGGGATGACGGCCAGCAGGATCCACACGTGCACCCACGGGAGCTGGAACATCGCGCAGCCGACCGCCGCCGTCACCAGTGTGCCGGGCACGGTGAAGGACGCGTACGCCCCGGCCGTGCCGAGCACCACCGAGGCCGGCGGGACGGGCAGCGTCGCGTAGTGGTCGAGCCCGCCCGTGGCCCGGAGCCTGCCGAAGTACTGGGCGAACAGGTTCAGCGCCACGAACGCGACGACCAGCACCGCCGACCCGGCGACCACGTCGCGCGCGGCCTCGGTGTCGTGGGCGCCGACGACCCCGCGCATCATGACCAGGATGCCGATGGACTGGAACGTCGCCACGAAGAGCAGCGGGATGCGGGCCACCCTGGCCCGGGACAGCTGGGCCCGGTAGACGGCGCCGAGGGAGGGCAGCAGCGCGGCGCGCGGCGCCAGCGGCTGTGCCTGGTCGAAGACGGTGGTGCTCACTTCTCCAGTCCCTCGTGTCGGCCGCCGAGCAGCAGGTAGACGTCCTCCAGGCTGGGCGTGGAGAGCGAGAAGTCGTCCAGCGCCGCGAACGCGGGACCGCGCGTCACCTCGGCGACCAGCTCGCGGGCCTCGTCCGGGTCGGTCCGCACGGTCCAGCGGCGGCCGCTGACGCTGGCACGTCCGGCCAGGGCGGCCACCAGCGGGAGGTTGGTGGGGGCCTCGTCGCGCCAGACCAGGTCGAGCCGGACGGAGCCGTCGACCATGGCCTTCAGCCCGCCGGGGGTGTCGCAGGCGATGATCCGGCCCTCGTCGACGACCGCGACGCGGTCCAGCACGGTCTCGGCCTCGATGACGTTGTGGGTGACCAGCAGCACCGTCGCGCCGTCCGCGCGGCGGCGGCGGTCGACGGCGGACCACACGGCGCGGCGGGCGACCGGGTCCATGCCCGTCGTCGGCTCGTCCAGGACCAGCAGCGGGCGAGGACCCGCGAGCGCGGCGCCGAAGCAGGCCAGGCGGCGCTGGCCGCCGGAGAGCCTGGCCAGCGGGCGGCCCGCGATCGGGCCGAGCGCCAGCTCGTCGACGACGTCGGCGGTGGCGGTGCGGGCGGCGGCGGCCGAAAGGCCACGCAGCCTGGCCGTGGTCTCGATCGCGAGGTGGACGGTCAGCTCGTCCAGCGCCGTCGACTCCTGACCGAGGTAGGCGAGCAGCCGGGCGGCCCGGTCCGGGTGGCGGACGATGTCGTGGCCGAGGATCTCGATGCTGCCGGAGTCCGGCCGCAGCAGGCCGGTCAGCTGGCGGACCAGGGTGGACTTGCCCGCGCCGTTCGGGCCGAGCAGGCCGAAGACCTCGCCGCGGCGGATCTCCAGCGAGATGCCGTCGTTGGCCCGCACCTCGGTGGCCTTGGCCCCGCGGCCCACCCGGTAGCTCTTCACGACGTCGCGCACCGTGCAGCAGACGGCGGTCGTGGCGGCGGCCGTCGCCGCCCGCGGTTCTGCTGCCACCGTCTCCACCGTGCTCACATGCTCCCTCGACGTCCGGGCACACTGGGGGAGACCCGGACCGCGTAGAGCCTACGCCGCCCGAGGGCACGGATGTCGCCGGGGGCGGACCGCGCGCTCGCCCGTTCGGGGACAATGGTCTCCGGCCGAGGTCGATCGAGGATGAGGAAGATGCGCAGACGGTCCGTGCTCCTGTTGGCCTCCGGCGTGCTCGCGGTGGGCGGCATCGTGCTGCCCTCCTTCGGTGAGCAGCAGTCCAGCGGCTCCACCCGGATCACGCATGTCGTGGTGAACGAGGGCAGGCCCGTCGTGCTCAAGGGGACGGACAGCCAGACCGTGACGTTCGCCATCACCGCCGAGGACAAGTCGGGCATCAGGGCGGTCGACAAGATCGGGGTCTGGGGCAGCAACTACGGCGTGCTGCGCCCGACGGCGGCACCCTGCGTGGCGAAGAGCAAGACCGTCTCGGTCTGCACCGGCACGTTCACCGTGGACCTGTCCAAGCACGACCTCTACGACAACATGGCCGGGCAGTGGTACGTCCAGGCCACCGCGACGGCCAACGACGGCGACCGCTTCGAGTCCGACACGGCGGGCAGGTTCTTCATCAAGAAGGACGGCTACGCGACGCTGACCGGCACCGAGTCCGCGGTCACGGCGGGCACCCTGCTCGACATCGAGGGCCAGCTGATGCAGCCGGACTGGAAGACCGGGCTGTGGGCGTGGAACCACAACCAGCCGGTGCAGTTGCGGTTCAAGGCGGCGGGCGGTTCCACCTGGGTCACGGTCGCGCGCACCACGACGGACTCGCACGGCTACATGCACGTGGAGACCCGGGCCACCACGACGGGCACCTACGCCTGGTACTACGCGGGCAAGGACTGGGCCGTGCCGGTGACCAGCACGCCGGCCCAGGTCACCGTCGGCTGATCGGGCCTAGTACGGCCTTCGTCAGCGTCGCCAGGTCCTGCGGGGCGAGCTCGACCTCCAGGCCGCGGCGGCCCGCCGAGACGAAAACGGTCGGGTGCTCCAGGGCGGACAGGTCCAGCACCGTCGGCAGCGCCCTGCGCTGCCCGAGCGGGGAGATGCCGCCGCGCACGTAGCCGCTGCTGCGCTCGGCGGCGGCCGGATCGGCCATCGCGGCCCGCTTGCCGCCCAGGGCGGCGGCCAGCGCCTTGAGGTCCAACTGCCCGGCCACCGGCACGACGCCCACCACGAGCGCGCCGTCGACCTCGGCGACCAGCGTCTTGAACACCCGCTCCGGCGTGATGCCGAGTGCCTGCGCGGCCTCGCCGCCGTAGGACTCGGCGGCGGGGTCGTGCACGTAGTCGTGCACCGTGAAGGCGACCCCGGCCCGCTCCAGCGCGACGGTAGCGGGCGTGCCCTGGCCGCCCTTGGACTTCCTGGCCATGGCGTCGGTACTCCTCCGGGTGCGGGATCGGTCCGGGGCTGGTTCTGGGGCTGGTGCTGGTTTTGGAGCTGGAGCCGGGGCTCACGCCCGCCGTCGGTGGCGGGACAGCCGACTCGTGGTCGCGGCCCGGGCAGGCCCTAGTTGGGGCTGAAGGCCTGGCGGGTGAGCTCGACCGCCGGGAGTGAGGGGAGCTTGGCGAGGACCGCGGCCTCGCGGCGCAGCAGGCGCATCTCCGCGCGCAGCCGGTCGCTGGCGGAGGCGGCGGCCAGGAGGCGCTGCTTCTCGTGGGTGTCCAGCACGGACGCGGCGGCGACCAGGTAGGACAGGATGTTCGGGTCGTCCGGCAGTTCCTGCTCACCGGCCACGGTGCTGTCCTGCGCGCCGGCCAGGCGTTTGCGGTAGCTGCGGAAGACCCGCGTCACGCCCGCGGCCAGTACCTGGGCCTCGGGCCCGGTCTCCTCCGGCACGTCCTCGACCTCGGCGGTCAGGTACGGGCCGGTGGTGTCGAAGGAGAGCACCCGGAAACGGGTGGTGCCGGTGGCGATCAGCTCGTAGCGGCCGTCGCGGTGCGGCTGGAGCTGGGCGATCTCGGCCACGCAGCCGATCTCGAACAGCGCCCGGCCCGGGTCAGGGCCGAGCCCGGCCAGCGCGGGGGAGACGGTCTCCACACCCGTCGGCGCGACCTCGCGTCCGTCCCGGATCGCGACCACGCCGAAGCGGTGCGGCTCCGGCTGGGCGGTCAGGTCGGCCATGAGGCGGCGGTAGCGCTCCTCGAAGACGTGCAGGGGGAGCACCAGCCCCGGGTAGAGCACCGTGCCCAGGGGGAAGAGGGGGAGCCGTTCCGTCACAGTGCGCAAGAGTACGGGTAATCCCGGGCACCAGGTGCCCGTACCGGGTCGCGCTCGGGGCAGCTCGCCGGTACGGGCGCTCGGGTGGCTCCGTTCCCGCGAGGGTTCGGGGACCGGAGACCCTCACCACGCTGCCTTGGACCGGCCGCCCCGGCGAGCCCGGCGCGGCCGAACGAGTGCGCGGCTGTTCGCCCGCAGCGGTCCGATCATGTCACCGCGCGTCTCAGGGGCCGTATCAGAGAGTGATATGCCACGGCAGTCTTTTCCCAGGGCTCACTAGACTTGACAACGTGATTTCTCGAATCGACCTCCGCAGCTCCACCGAGGACCCGCGCGCCGTGCTGCCGCGCGCCGAGCTCGACGTCGAGGCCGCCCTGGAGAAGGTGCGGCCCATCTGCGAGGACGTGCACCATCGTGGCGTCGCGGCGCTGATCGAGATCACGGAGCGCTTCGACGGGGTTCGGCTGACCGACATCCGCGTGCCCAAGGCGACGATCACCGCCGCGCTGGAGACGCTGGACCCCGCCGTCCGGGCCGCGCTGGAGGAGTCGATCCGCCGCGCCCGCCTGGTGCACCGCGCGCAGCGCCGCACGGACCACACCACCCAGGTGGTGCCGGGCGGCACCGTCACCGAGCGCTGGGTGCCGGTCGAGCGGGTGGGCCTGTACGTGCCGGGCGGTCTGGCCGTCTACCCGTCCTCGGTCGTGATGAACGTCGTCCCGGCGCAGGAGGCGGGCGTCCGCTCGCTCGCCGTGACCTCGCCGCCCCAGAAGGAGTTCGGGGGCCTGCCGCACCCGACGATCCTGGCGGCGTGCGCGCTGCTGGGTGTCGACGAGGTCTACTCCGTCGGCGGTGCTCAGGCCGTCGCGATGTTCGCCTACGGCGCCGGCGAGTGCCGTCCGGTCAACCTGGTCACCGGCCCCGGCAACATCTGGGTGGCCGCCGCCAAGCGCCTGCTCAAGGGCCGGATCGGCATCGACGCCGAGGCCGGGCCGACGGAGATCGCGATCCTCGCGGACGCCACCGCCGACCCGCGCCACGTGGCCGCCGACATGATCAGCCAGGCCGAGCACGACCCGATGGCCGCCGCCGTCCTGGTCACCGACTCGGTCGAGCTGGCCGAGGCTGTCGAGGCGGAGCTGCCCAAGCAGGTCGAGGCGACCAAGCACAGCGAGCGGATCGCCACCGCGCTGGCCGGTCCGCAGTCCGGCATCGTGCTGGTCCGCGACCTGGAGCAGGGCCTGGAGCTGGTCAACGCCTACGCGGCCGAGCACCTGGAGATCCAGACCGCCGACGCCGAGGCGGTGGCCGCACGGGTGATCAACGCGGGCGCGGTCTTCGTCGGCCCGTTCGCGCCCGTCTCGCTGGGTGACTACGCGGCCGGCTCCAACCACGTCCTGCCCACCGGCGGCTGCGCCTGTCACTCCTCCGGGCTCTCCGTCCAGTCCTTCCTGCGCGGCATCCACGTGGTCAGCTACGACCGCGACGCCCTGGCCGAGGTGGCCGGGCACGTGGTCACGCTGGCCAACGCAGAGGACCTTCCGGGCCACGGTGACGCCATCCGTGCCCGCTTCGACTGGACGGTGCCCAACCAGTGACGGACATCACGAACATCGACGACCTGCCCATCCGCGACGAGCTCAAGGGCAAGTCGCCCTACGGCGCGCCGCAGCTGCACGTGCCGGTCCTGCTCAACACGAACGAGAACCCGTACTCGCTGCCCGACGACCTCGTCGCCCGGATCGCCGAGCGCGTCGCCGAGGCCGCCCGGAACCTCAACCGCTACCCCGACCGCGACGCGGTCGAGCTGCGGACCCGGCTGGCGGCCTACCTGACCACCTCCACCGGTCACGCGGTGACCCGGGACCAGGTCTGGGCGGCCAACGGCTCCAACGAGATCATCCAGCAGCTGATGCAGACCTTCGGCGGCTCCGGGCGCACCGCGCTCGGCTTCTCGCCGACGTACCAGATGCACGACCTGATCTCGCGCGGCACCGGCACCCGCTGGATCGAGGGCCCGCGCAACGAGGACTTCACCATCGACGAGGACGCCGCCGTCGCGGCGCTCGCCGCCGAGCGTCCCGACGTGCTCTTCCTCTGCTCGCCGAACAACCCGACCGGCACCGCGCTGGCGCGCGCGGCGGTCGAGCGGCTCTACGACGCGGCGCAGGCGGTCAAGCCGACGCTGGTCATCGTCGACGAGGCCTACGTCGAGTTCTCGCACCAGCCCTCGCTGCTGTCCCTGCTGGACGGGCGTCCGCTGATGGTGGTCACCCGGACCATGTCCAAGGCGTTCGGGGCGGCGGGTCTGCGCCTCGGCTACTTCGCCGCGACCCCGGCCGTCGTGGACGCGGTGCAGCTGGTCCGGCTGCCGTACCACCTGTCCGCCGTCACCCAGGCGACCGCGCTCGCCGCGCTGGACTTCACCGACGTGCTGCTCGGCTACGTCGACAAGCTGAAGTCGGAGCGCGACCGCATCGTCACCGAGCTGCGGGCGATGGGCCTGGAGGTCACCGACTCCGACGCCAACTTCGTGCAGTTCGGCCGGTTCGCGGACACCCGGGCCGTCTGGCAGGCGATCCTCGACCAGGGCGTCCTGGTCCGCGACAACGGCGTGCCCGGGCGCCTGCGCGTCACCGCCGGAACCCCTGCCGAGAACGACGCGTTCCTCGACGCCGTCCGCACCGCCCTCCCGTCGCCCACCACCACCCTTGTTTCGACGCGCTCCGCGCGCGCCTCCGTTGAGGAGCTTTGAGCACATGTCCCACCGCATCGGCAGTGTCGAGCGCACCACCAAGGAGACCTCCGTCAAGGTCGAGATAGACCTCGACGGCACCGGTAAGACGGACATCTCCACCGGCGTCGGCTTCTACGACCACATGCTCGACCAGCTGGGCCGCCACGGGTTCTTCGACCTCACCATCAAGACCGACGGCGACCTGCACATCGACACCCACCACACCATCGAGGACACCTCGCTGGCCCTGGGTGCCGCCTTCCGGCAGGCGCTGGGCGACAAGGTGGGCATCCGCCGCTTCGCCGACGCCTCCGTGCCGCTGGACGAGTCGCTCGCC
Organism: Streptacidiphilus sp. MAP12-33; assembly: GCF_041261265.1. Lineage (NCBI taxonomy): Bacteria > Bacillati > Actinomycetota > Actinomycetes > Kitasatosporales > Streptomycetaceae > Streptacidiphilus > Streptacidiphilus sp. MAP12-33. The sequence goes on along the minus strand of NZ_JBGCCA010000022.1, from coordinate 44,563 downwards.
CAGGTGACCGTGGACCTGTCCGGCCGCCCCTACCTGGTGCACACCGAGCCCGAGGGCATGGCCCCGATGATCGGCTCCTACGACACCACCATGACCCGGCACATCCTGGAGTCCTTCGTGGCCCAGGCGCAGGTCGCGCTCCACGTCCACGTACCGTATGGGCGTAACGCCCACCACATCGTCGAGGCCCAGTTCAAGGCTCTCGCCCGCGCCCTGCGCTACGCGAGCGAGCTGGACCCGCGCGCGGCGGGCATCATCCCGTCGACCAAGGGCGCACTGTGAGCGGCACCACCTATGTTCTGATCTTCCTCGGCCTGTTCCTCTTCGGTGGCGCGTACTCCTTCTGGAAGCAGAAGCTGCCCAAGGGCGTCATCGTGCTGCTCGCCCTGTGCGGCGCGTTGAGCCTGGCCGCGGGCATCCTGCGTATCTGACCCGCTCGACCCGGAAGGGACGTAACCCATGACCGCCAAGAGCGTGGTCGTCCTCGACTACGGCTCCGGCAACGTCCGCTCCGCGCAGCGCGCCCTGGAGCGCGTCGGCGCGGAGGCCGTCATCACCTCCGACTTCACCGAGGCGCTCAACGCCGACGGGCTGCTGGTGCCGGGCGTCGGCGCCTTCGCCGCCTGCATGGAGGGCCTGAAGGCCGTCAGGGGCGACCGGCTGATCGGCCGCCGCCTCTCCGGCGGCCGCCCGGTACTGGGCATCTGCGTCGGCATGCAGATCCTCTTCGCCCACGGCGTCGAGCACGGCGTCGAGACGGAGGGCTGCGACGAGTGGCCCGGCACCGTCGAGCCGCTGCGCGCGCCCGTGGTGCCGCACATGGGCTGGAACACCGTGACCCCGGCCGAGGGCACGGTGCTCTTCGCCGGGCTGCCCGAGGACGCCCGGTACTACTTCGTGCACTCCTACGGCGTGCGCCGCTGGGAGATGAACCCGATCGAGCAGCTGCGGCCGCCCAAGGTCACCTGGGCCGAGCACGGTGAGCCGTTCGTCGCCGCGGTGGAGAACGGCCCGCTGTCCGCCACGCAGTTCCACCCCGAGAAGTCCGGCGACGCCGGCGCCGCCCTCCTGAAGAACTGGATCGACACGCTGTGAGCACCTCAGACAAGCTGGTTCTGCTGCCCGCCGTCGACGTCCGCGACGGCCAGGCCGTGCGCCTGGTCAAGGGCGCCTCCGGCTCCGAGACCTCCTACGGCGAGCCGCTGGCCGCCGCGCTGGCCTGGCAGAACGCCGGCGCCGAGTGGATCCACCTGGTCGACCTCGACGCCGCCTTCGGCACCGGCGACAACCGCGAGCTGCTCGCGGAGGTCACCGGCCGACTGGACGTCAAGGTCGAGCTGTCGGGCGGCATCCGCGACGACGCCTCGCTGCGAGCCGCGCTGGCCACCGGCTGCGCCCGGGTCAACCTCGGCACCGCGGCCCTGGAGTCCCCGGAGTGGGTCGCCAAGGTCATCGCCGAGTACGGCGACAGGATCGCGGTGGGCCTCGACGTGGTCGGCACCACGCTGCGCGGTCGCGGCTGGACCAGCGAGGGCGGCGACCTCTACGAGGCGCTGGCCCGCCTGGACGCCGAGGGCTGCACCCGCTACGTCGTCACCGACGTCGACAAGGACGGCACGCTGGCCGGCCCCAACCTGGAGCTGCTGCGCAACGTCTGCGCGGCCACCGACCGGGCCGTTGTCGCATCCGGCGGCGTGTCCTCGCTGCAGGATCTGCGTGACATCGCGACGCTGGTGCCGGAAGGTGTGGAGGGGGCCATCGTGGGCAAGGCCCTCTACGCGCAGGCGTTCACGCTCGAAGAGGCTCTCGCAGCAGTGTCCTGACACCGATGGAGGTCGCGGGATGACGCAGGATCGGCGGCATGTGGGCGGGTACTCCCCGTGGGAGGAGCAGTACGGCTTCACACGTGCCGTCGCGATAGGCGACTTCGTGTTCGTCTCGGGCTGCACCGCCTGGGACGACGGGACGGTCCGGTTCGAGGGTTCGCCCTACGACCAGACCGTGGCCGCGTTCGGCGTCGCCCTGGACGCGCTGTCCCGCTTCGGCCTCGGCAAGGAGGACGTGGTCCGCACCCGTCTGTACGTCACCCACGCACGCGACACCGACGAAGTCGGCCGGGCCCACCGGGACATCCTGGGGGAGGTCCGGCCGGCCTGCACGATGGTCGTCATCAACGCCCTCGTCGACTCCCGGATGAGCGTCGAGGTCGAGGTCGACGCGTACAAGAAGAACTTGGAGCTTTCCCCATGACCCTCGCGGTCCGCGTGATCCCCTGCCTGGACGTCGACGCCGGTCGGGTGGTCAAGGGCGTCAACTTCCAGAACCTGCGCGACGCGGGTGACCCGGTCGAGCTGGCCAAGCTCTACGACGCCCAGGGCGCCGACGAACTGACGTTCCTCGACATCACCGCGTCGAGCGGTGACCGGGAGACGACGTACGACATCGTGCGGCGCACGGCGGAGCAGGTCTTCATCCCGCTGACGGTCGGTGGCGGCGTGCGCAGCGTCGACGACGTCGACAAGCTGCTGCGCGCGGGCGCGGACAAGGTCGGCGTGAACACGGCGGCCATCGCGCGGCCGGAGCTGATCCGGGAGATCGCGCAGCGCTTCGGGCGTCAGGTGCTGGTGCTTTCCGTCGATGCCCGACGGGTGCAGAACGGCACCGAGACGGCGTCCGGTTTCGAGGTCACCACCCACGGCGGCCGGAAGGGCACCGGCATCGACGCGGTGGAGTGGGCGACGCGCGCGGCGGGGCTGGGCGCGGGCGAGATCCTGCTGAACTCCATGGACGCGGACGGCACCAAGGACGGCTACGACCTCGACATGATCGCGGCGGTTCGCAAGGCGGTCTCCGTCCCGGTCATCGCCTCCGGCGGCGCGGGCAAGCTCGCCGACTTCGCCCCTGCGGTCACCGCCGGCGCGGACGCGGTCCTGGCGGCCTCGGTCTTCCACTTCGGCGATCTGACGATCGCCGACGTCAAGCACTCCCTCCGCGACGCGGGGCAGCCCGTCCGGATCTGACGGGGCGACATCCGAACGGCCCCGTCCGGATTGCGGGGCTTCGGGTGCGGCTCTGAACTGGACGGGTGCGCAAAGGAATCCTGCAGCGTCTCGGCGAATGGTGTGCCCGTCACGCGATCATCGTGATCGTGGTCTGGCTGGCCGGGCTGGGTGTGCTCCACGGCCTGCAGAACAGTTTCGGCGGCACCTACTCGGACGACTTCAGCCTCCCCGACAGTCAGTCGCAGAAGGGGTCCGACGTCCTCCACGCGAACGCACCCACCATCGGCGGCACCAGCGCCCAGGTGGTGCTGCACGACGCGAAGCCGCTGACGGACTTCACCACCCAGGTGAACCAGGCGGTCGCCTCGCTGCAGAAGCTGGACCACGTGCTGTCGGTGCAGAATCCGCTGCCGCAGACGAACTCCTCGGGCACCACGACCCAGACCGGCGCGCTGTCCAAGGACGGAACGATCGGGTACATCACCGTCCGCTTCGACGAGAACCCCAGCGCGCTGGGAACGGACTACCTGAACGGGGTCGACGCCGCGGTGGCGCCGTTGCGTTCGGCGGGGGTGCAGGTCGAGTACGGCGGACCGCTCGGTGAGGCGGCCCGGCCGCATGCCAAGGACCTGACCAGCGAGGCCATCGGCTTCGCGGTGGCGATCGTGGTCCTGATCGTCGGCTTCGGCAGCCTGATCGCTGCCGGTCTGCCGCTGGTGACGGCGCTGATCAGCGTCATCGTCGGGCTCAGCTGCCTCAGCCTGCTGGCGGCCGCCATCGACTTCGCCAGCGTGTCGCCGACCCTGGCCACCATGATCGGGCTCGGCGTGGGCATCGACTACGCGCTGTTCCTGATCACCCGCTACCGACAGCTGATCATGGACCGGGTGGAATCCCACGTCGCGGCGGGCATCGCGGTCACCACCAGCGGACGCGCCGTCCTGGTCTCCGGCTGCACCGTCATCGTGGCGCTGGCCGGACTGTACGTGTCGGGCCTGAGCTTCATCGGCCGGCTCGGCATCGCCGCGGCGGTCACCGTGGTCACCGCGGTGGCGGGCGCGCTCACCCTGGTGCCTGCGCTGGCGGGCCTGATCGGACGCCGGATCGACCGGTTCTGCCTGAAGACCCCGGTGGCCGAGGGCGGCGCGGTGGCCGGCGAGGACGCCGCGAAGAAGTCCGGCGAGGAGCAGCACGGGTTCTGGCACCGCTACGCCGAGCGCGTCGAACACCGCCCGTGGTGGTTCCTGGCGGCCGGGGTGCTGGTGCTGGGGATCCTGGCGATCCCGCTGTTCTCGATGCGGCTCGACCACATCGACGACGGCGCCGACCCGTCCTCCTTCACCGACCGCCGCGCGTTCGACCTGATCAGCCAGGGCTTCGGGCCAGGGGCCAACGGACCGCTGACGCTCGTCGTGGACCAGACGAACGTGCCGTCGAGTGAGCGCTCCACGCTGGCCGCCAACCTGCAGAAAGCGCTGACCGGTGTGCCCAACGCGGCCAGCGTCAGCCCGCTCCAGGCCACCAGCAACGGCAACGTGCTGACCGGCACGGCGATCTCGACACAGCGACCGCAGGCCGCGGACACCACGCACCTGTTCAACCACCTCAAGGACGTCTCGCTGCCGCAGGGCGCCAAGGGGACGGCGGCCACGACCTACGTGACCGGGGTGACCGCGGCCCAGCAGGACTTCACCGAGATCATCAGCTCCCGGTTGGCACTGATCATCGTGGTCGTGGTCTGTCTCGCCTTCCTGATCATCCTCGCCGTCTTCCGGGGCCTGCTGGTCGCGGTGAAGGCCGCCGTGCTGAACCTGTTCTCGATCGGCGCCTCCTACGGCGTGGTGGTCGCGGTCTTCCAGTGGGGGTGGGGCGGTTCGGCGCTGGGTGTCGCCGGCAAGGTGCCGATCGAGAGCTACGTGCCGATGATGATGTTCGCGATCATCTTCGGGCTGAGCATGGACTACGAGATCTTCCTGCTCTCCCGGGTGCACGAGGCGTGGATCCGGACCCAGCGGGCCGAGGACAGCGTCGCCTATGGTCTGGTGATCACCGCTCGGGTGATCACCTGTGCGGCACTGATCATGTTCAGCGTCTTCGCGGCCTTCATCCTGAGCGACAACATCGTGGTGAAGATGCTGGGGCTGGGCCTCGCCGTCAGCGTCCTGGTCGACGCCACCGTCGTCCGGCTGTTGCTGGTCCCGGCCGTGATGACGCTGCTCGGACGGCACGCCTGGTGGGCGCCCCGGTGGCTGGACCGGATCCTGCCGCACCTGGACACCGAGGGCGAGTCGGCACTCCACCAGGCGATGTCCGAGCCGAAGCCGTAGGCCTGGGCCCGGACAGGGTCCGGTGCCGCGGCGGGGCTCAGCCGACGAGCGGACCGGTCACCGGCAGCACGACCTCGCACGGGACCGGCTGCGGGTGGGCCGGGTCGAGGGCGTTGAGCACGTCGGTGAGCGCCACCGGGTCGTAGGCGATCTCCAGGTGGTCGGACTGGTCGAGCGCGCACTGGTCCTGGACGGTGAGGTTGACGACGTTGGGCGCGGTCGGCAGGAAGGCGTTGGTGTAGGGGGTGACCACCTCGTCGTCCTTGGTGGCGACGACGGTGTAGGCGATGCCCGGCACGGTCTCGCCGCCGGCGTTCAGTGCGGTGAGGAACGACGAGCCGATCTCCTGCTCGACGCAGGCCTCGCAGGGCCCGGAGAGGAAGGCGTTGGCCGGCTCCAGCACCCCGAGCTTGCGGCCGAGTTCCGTGATCCCGTCGAGGGTGGTGCCCTGGTTGGTGGGGGACAGGGCGACCAGCTTGGCGACCTTGGCGGCGCCGCCGAGGTTCTTGATGTAGTAGCGCGGCAGCATGCCGCCCTGGGAGTGGCCGACGAGGTCCACCCTGGCCGCGCCGGTCGAGGCGAGCACCTGGTCGACGAAGGTGGAGAGCGTGGCCGCGCCGCTCTCGATCGAGTTCACGCCCTGGATCGGGGACCAGGAGGCGGGGCCGCCGTAGCTGAAGGTGTAGACGCAGTAGCCGTTGTCGGCCAGCAGCGGCGCCGCGCCGCCCCAGTTGTCGTTCCCGTTCTCCAGCGTGCCGTGCACCAGCACCACCGGTTCGGGGTGGGCGGCCGAGGGCCGGCAGCCCCAGTCGTTCGCTCCCGCGGGCGCGCTGCCGGGGGAGAAGAAGCCACCGGTGAAGCCGGTGGCGAAGTGGAAGTTCACGGGATACCAGGCCGCGGCGGCGGGCTGGGCCGCGAAAGCGGCGATCCCGAACGCCGCCACCGTGACAGCCGTGGTTCTTCTACGCATCGTGGACTCCGTCCTGGTCCGGTAATGCACAGGTGATTTCGGCGGTGATGGTAGGAGCGCGGACCGGTGGCCGGTCAAGGTGCCGTACGGTGCGGGAGCGAATTGTGCGCGCGGGTCCGCGCATTTCGTGCGGCGCGCTCCGGAAACGCTCACGAAACCTAGCGGAACCCGCCCGTGCAGGGCCCTTGACCCGCCGGTAACATCGCTCCATACTGACCGGTAACGTCCGGAGGGGGCAGTAAGGAGCAGCCTTGAGCGGGCCGTGGAGCGCCTTGCCGAGAGGGTTGGCGGCGGAACTGCGCAAGGAGCAGCAGACCATCGCCGCGGAAATCATCCGGGAGATCAGGCAGCAGGTCCCTGAATTCTCCCGGCCGCTCGCCGGGCAATTCGGTGCGGGAATCCAGCACGGTGTCGAGACGGCGCTGGCCGAATTCACCGACCTGATCGAGGGTGCACGCACCGAGAATCCGGAACGCATGCGCGTCTACCGCGCGCTCGGCCGGGGCGAGCTCGCCGAGGGCCGCAGTCTGGACGCGCTGCAGGCCGCCTACCGGCTCGGCGCCCGGGTCGCCTGGCGCCGCTACGCGCGCGTCGCGCGCCGCGTCGGGCTCGGCACCGAGCAGCTGGTCGTGCTCGCCGAGGCGATCTTCGCGCACATCGACGAACTGGCTGCCGCCTCCGTCCGCGGTTACGCCCGGGCCCAGGCCGACGAGGCGGGCGCGCTCGGCCGCTCACGCTCGCAACTGCTGACCCTGCTGTCCCGCAACGCCCCGGTCGCCGAGCTGGAGCGGGCGGCCGAGCTCGCGGACTGGCCGCTGCCCTGGGAGCTGTGCGCGGTCGCGCTGGCGCCGGAGGGCGTCGCCCGGCGCGAGGGCGGCCGCCGGCGCGGCCTGCCGGATCTGGTCCTGGCCGAACTCGACGGCCCCGAGCCGTGGGTCCTGGTGCCCGAACCCGACCTCTACCTGCGCGACGGCCAGGTGCGCGCCCTGCTGGAGGAGTACGGCGGCGTCGTCGGCCCGGCCGTCCCGCCCGGGCAGGCCGGCGACTCGCTGCGCTGGGCCCGCGCGCTGCGCGCCGCGCTGCCGCCGACCGTCAAGGGGCCCGTCGAGGGTGAGGCGCACCTGGTGGCCCTGCTGCTGCTCGCCGATCCGGCGCTGGTCCGCCTCATCGCCGCGCGTCGGCTCCGGGCCCTGGACGACCTGACGCCCAAGCAGCGCGTGCGCCTCGGCGACACCCTGCTCGCCTGGCTGCAGACCAACCGCGGCAGCGCCCCCGACGTCGCCGCGCGCCTGGGGATCCACCCGCAGACCGCGCGGCAGCGCCTGCACCAGGTCCAGCGCGTCTTCGGCCCGGCCCTCGGGGACGCCGACACCCGCTTCGAGCTGGAGATCGCGCTCAGAGCCCGAGCTTCGCGTCCTTGACCTGCGCCACCGCGTCCTCGTCTCCGTCCAGCTCGACGTGCGCGTCGGACTGGCGGCCCATCATGAACAGCAGCAGCTCGCCCGGTTCGCCGGTCACGGTGACGACCGGCGCTCCCTTGCGTGCCACCGCGGTCTGACCGTCGGGCCGGCGCAGCACCAGGCCGACCGGCAGCTTGCGGCCGTTGAGACGGGCCGTGCCGCCCAGCCGCTTCCACAGGAACTCGCTCAGCTCCGCGTCCAGGACCCGCGGCGACCAGTCCGCCTGCGCGCGCCGCACGTCCTCGCCGTGGACGAAGAACTCCACGGTGTTGCCCGCGTCCTCGGCGCCCGGCAGCCGGAACGGCGAGTAGGCGGGCGGGCCGACCCGGATCGCCTCGACCAGCTCCTCGTACGGCTTGGCGGTGAACTCCGCCTGTACCCGCGCGAGCCGAGCGGCCAGCGGCTTGATCAGGATCCCGCCCGCGGCGTCCGGCCGCCGCTCCCTGACCACGACGTGGGCGGCGAGATCCGCGGTCCGCCACCCCTCGCACAGCGTCGGCGCGTCGGGGCCGACCCCCTCCAGCAGATCGGCCAGCAGCAGTCGCTCGCGGCGTCCCAGATTCGGCATGGGGCAAGCCTAGGCGGATTCGCCGGGCTCGGTTCGAGATTCGTTCGTCATTTTGTGTGACCTGATGACGATGCGCGGATCTCCGAAGTGACGGGACGAAACCGGACCGGCGACCGAACCGACGACGGAGGCACGACGTGAACTGGCAGACCGACGAGCGAGAGACGCTGCGGCCCACGGGCAACCGGCATCGCAGGAGCAGGCGCGGACCGCTCGCCCCCCTGATAGCCGTCGCCGCCGTGGTCTGTGCCGGGTCGGTCGGGGCCTTCGTCCTCCACGCGGCCTCCTCCGGCACGGAGGTGAGCAGCGCGCCGGTCGCCCCGACGCTCGGCTCGACCGCCTCCGGCACACCGTCCGGCGCCGCGTCGGCTTCGGCCCCCGCTTCGGCCTCTGCCTCTGCCTCTGCCTCTGCCTCGCCGTCGGCCCGGCCGACCCCCAAGCGGACCGTGGCGCCGAGCACCCGGCCGGGCCACGCCGTCGTGACGCCGAGCCGGCCGTCCTCGGGCGGAGGGACCGGCGGCTCGGGAGGCTCGGTCGCGGTGCCGTCGGGAGCGGGCAACTCCTATGCCGTCCAGCAGGTGCTCGCGGTGATCAACCAGGCCCGCACGCAGGCCGGTCTGCCCGCCTACACCCTCACCTCCGGCCTCACCCGCAGCGCCGGAGCCCACAACGCGGTGATGATGGGCGGCTGCGGCCTCTCCCACCAGTGCCCGGGCGAGGCCGATCTCGGCACCCGCATCACCGACGCAGGCGTCCAGTGGGGCGCCTGCGGCGAGAACATCGGCGAGGGCGGGCCCCAGGCGGACACCGACGCGGCCATCTCGCAGATGGCGGTGAACCTCACCCGGAGCATGCTCGCCGAGCAGCCCCCGGACGACGGCCACCGCCGCAACATCCTGAGCAGCTCCTTCCGCCACATCGGCATCGTGGTGCAGCGCACCGCCGACGGGACGGTCTACATGACGCAGGACTTCTCCGACTGAGGCGAAGCCGCCGGGCGGACCGGGCCGGCGCAGAGAAGAGCTGCCCGGCCGACGAATCGGCCGGGCAGCTCGGTGGGCTGTGGTGCGGGTGCGGGCTAGCTCAGGGTGAAGTCGTCCGCGTAGACGTTCGCCTGGCCGTACCAGCCGTGGACGTAGACGGTGACCGCGCCGCTGCTGCCGGTCGTGAAGGAGACCGTCAGCTGGTTCCAGCTGGAGCTGTTGGACCAGGTGCTCGCGCTCGCGCCGCCGCTGACGCCGATGTAGGCGTACGGGCCCTGCACCCAACCGGTGAGCGTGTAGCTGTGGTTGGGCTGGAGGGTGACGGCCTGGTCGCACTCGCCGGTGGTGCTGGACGACGGGGTGACCTGGAGCGCGTGGCTGCCGGAGTGGACCGGGCTGCTGACCACCGCGCTGCCGGACTGGCAGGTCCAGGGGCTCAGGCTGCCCGACTCGAAACCGGCGTTGCTCAGCGAGCCGCCGCCCGTGCCGCCGCCACCGCCCGAGCTGGTGACGGTGAGCGAGTAGGTGGCCGTGTGGCTGCCGGAGGAGGCCGAGCCGGTCACGGTGATCGGGTAGGTGCCCGCGGCCACCGAGGAGCCGACGGTCGCGGTCAGCGTCGAGCTGCCGCCGGAGGTGACGGAGGCGGGGCTGAAGGAGACGCTGACGCCGGAGGGCGCGCCGGACGCGGCGAGGCTGACGCTCTCCGCGCTGCCCGAGGTGACGGACGTCGCCACGCTCGCCGTCGCGCTGCCGCCCTGGGCGACCGAGGCTGCGCCGGGGGAGAGGGTCAGGGAGAAGTCACTGGAGCTGCCGCCCCCGCCACCGCCGCCGGAGCTGCCCTCGTACGGCACGAAGGCGTCGGTGAAGGCGAGGCTGTTCTGGCTGATCTCGCTGCAGGTGGACAGTGCGTTGGCGCTGCCGCCGCAGGCCTGGTCGCGGGTGACCGCCCAGAAGGCCAGGCGCCCCACGCCGTTGCTCGCGGCGAAGTTCTCCACCGACTGCGCGTCGGCGAGGGTGAAGGTCGAGCCGTCGTCGTTCTTGCCGATCATCGGCGTGATGCCGAGGTTGGCGTAGGTGTAGGACGGGTCGACGGACTGCATCTGCGCCAGGGTGGCCTGGGCGGCCGAGATCGAGCCCTGGCCCATCTCGGTGCCGCTGCCCGCGTAGTAGTCCATGGTCATGATGTTGACCACGTCGATCTTGATGCCCGCGTTCTTCGCGGCCTTCAGGATGTTGACGCCGTCGTTCGTCAGACCGCTGGCCAGCACCGGCAGCGTCATGGAGAACTGGAGGCTCGGGTTGCTCGCCTTCAGGTCCTTCATGGCCTGCATCTGGCGGGCCGCCGAGGCGGTGTCGGCCACGGCCGCGCCCTCGACGTCGAAGTCGAGCTGGGTGACGCCGTAGTCGTTGATGATCGCCTGGTAGCCGGCGTCGATGCTGCTCTGCGTGGAGCAGGTCCAGGCCAGCGGCTCGCCGCTGGCGCCGCCGGAGGAGATGATCACCGAGGCGCCCTCGGACTTCGCCTTGGCGATCTCCGGGTCGGTGTAGGAGTCGGCGCCGATCGGGAGGGTGTCGCCCCAGATCTGGTTGCAGCCCTCGCCCAGGACGAAGGCGGCGGTGTAGGCCTTCAGGTGGTGCCCGGTGATCGCGGTGTCGAGGAGCGGCTCCTGGCCGTTCGACATGTCGACATAGGGGGCCACGGAGTAGACGCTGGTCGCGGCGGCGCTGCTGGTGGGGGCCAGCGCGCCGACGGCTCCGGCGGTCGCGAGCGCGAGAGCGCACGCGGAACCGGTGAATCTCGCCAAGCGCATGACAGAGATCCCTTCGGACTGCCCCAAGGGTGTGGGCCCAAGGGTGTGGGGGTGTGTGGGGGACCGTGCGTCCAGGCCTGGCGGGACTACGAAACAGCGTCCGTGAGTCCGCGTCAATAGGACTAGACCAACTCGGTCGCCGTCAACGTGCCAGTGGTGCTGTCAACTTCGGTGCACCCTGGTAACTCCCACCGGAAAGCGCGCAGGTGACGGTGTGTCGGCCGCCCTGGTACTCGGCGAAGCTCGGGTAGAGCTCGTAGTACTGGAGTTGCTTGATGCTCTGCTTCTTGTACGCCGCGGCGTCCAGCGGCGAGCACAGCTCGACGGCCTTCTGGAGGATCGCCGGATAGTCCGCCAGGCCACCCGGCAGCGCGACCAGTTGGGTCACCTCGGCGTCGTGCGGGGCGGTGCAGGAGCGCTTGGCCAGCCGGTCGAGCGTCCGGGTGAAGGCCGGTGAGTCGAAGCAGTCGCCCGGTTGCAGCGAGATGTAGGAGAAGGTGTTCGGCAACGCCGGCAGCGGCGACGGGGACGGCGAGGGGACGGACCTCGACGGGGACGGCGACGGCTCGGCCCGCGCCACCGGGGCCGGTTTCGACCGCAGCGCGAGCACCAGGACCAATGCGACGGCCGCGAGCACCGCCACCAGCGTCAACGCCAGGCCGACGCGAGAACGGCGCAGCCTTCCGAACCCCCCTGAGAGCCCCATGCGCCCCAGCATGCCGCCTGGCGTCCCTCGGCAACAGGGTGCGTCGCCGCCGTGACCCGGCCGATTGCCTACCATGAGGGCATGTCCGCCACGCCTGCCGCCCCGAACACCACCGACCTCGACCCGGCGATCGCCGCCCGCCTCAAGCGCGACGCCCACGGCCTGGTCCCCGCCATCGCCCAGCAGTACGACACCGGCGAGGTGCTGATGATGGGCTGGATGGACGACGAGGCGCTGCACCGCACGCTCACCACCGGCCGCTGCACCTACTGGAGCCGCAGCCGCAGCGAGTACTGGGTCAAGGGCGACACCTCCGGCCACGTCCAGCTGGTCAAGTCTGTGGCGCTGGACTGCGACGGGGACACCGTCCTGGTCAAGGTCGACCAGCTCGGCGCCGCCTGCCACACCGGCGACCGGACCTGCTTCGACGCCGGGACACTCCCGGTCGCCGGCGACTGAGACAACGGGCTCGGGGCCGGAGCGAGCCGGTACGCTCCGGGGCATGACCAGCGGCAGCGTCACTCCCGACCTCGACACCTTCCGCAAGCTCGCCGTGGACCGCCGGGTGATCCCGGTGACCCGGCGCCTGCTGGCCGACGGGGACACACCCGTCGGCGTCTACCGCAAGCTCGCGGGGGAGCGCCCCAACACGTTCCTGCTGGAGAGCGCGGAGCAGGGCCGCCACTGGTCCCGGTACTCCTTCGTCGGCGTGCGCAGCAGCGCCCAGCTGACCGTCGACGCCGAGGGCAACGCCCGCTGGCTCGGCACCCCGCCGGTGGGCGTGCCGACCACGGGCGACCCGCTCCAGGTGCTCCGAGCCACCATCGAGGCCCTGCGCGGCCCGCGCGACCTGCACGCCGGGGGCGAGCTGCCGCCGTTCACCGGCGGCATGGTCGGCTACCTCGGCTACGACATCGTCAGGCGCCTGGAGCGACTGCCCGAGATCGCCCCGGACGACCTGCGGCTGCCCGAGCTCACCATGCTCTTCGCCGACGACATCGCCGTCCTGGACCACACCGACGGCTCGGTGCTGCTGATCGCCAACGCCGTCAACCGCGACGACCGGCCCACCGGCGTCGACGGAGCCTTCTCCGACGCCGTGGCCCGCCTGGACCGGATGACCGCCGACCTGGCCCGGCCGACCGAGGCGGGCGCGGCCGTGCTCAGTCCGGTGACGTCCGCCGACGCCGTCTCGCCGTTCGGCGGCGCGCCGTACCGGGCCGCCGTCGAGGCGGTCAAGGAGAAGATCCGCGCCGGCGAGGCCTTCCAGGTCGTGCCCTCGCAGCGGTTCGAGGTCGACTGCCCCGCCAGCGCCCTGGACGTCTACCGGGTGCTGCGCACCACCAACCCCAGCCCGTACATGTACCTGTTCCGCTTCGGCGCCCCCGGCCCGGACGCGGAGCCCTTCGACGTGGTCGGCTCCAGCCCCGAGGCGCTGGTCAAGGTCACGGACGGCGAGGCGATGGTGCACCCCATCGCCGGGACCCGCCCGCGCGGCGCCACGCCCGAGCGCGACGCGGAGCTGGCCGCCGAGCTGCTGGCCGACCCGAAGGAGCGCGCCGAGCACCTGATGCTCGTCGACCTCGGCCGCAACGACCTGGGCCGGGTCTGCTCGCCCGGCAGCGTCGAGGTGGTCGACTTCATGACCATCGAGCGCTACAGCCACGTCATGCACATCGTCTCGACGGTGACCGGCCGCGTCGCCGCCGACCGCACCGCTTTCGACGTGCTGACGGCCTGCTTTCCGGCCGGAACGCTCTCGGGCGCTCCCAAGCCGCGCGCGATGCAGATCATCGAGGAGCTGGAGCCCACCCGTCGCGGCCTGTACGGGGGGTGCGTCGGCTACTTCGACTTCGCCGGGGACTCCGACACGGCGATCGCGATCCGCACCGCGCTGATCCGCGACGGCAAGGCCTTCGTGCAGGCCGGCGCGGGCGTCGTCGCCGACTCCGACCCCGCGAGCGAGGACGCCGAGTGCCGCAACAAGGCCGCCGCCGTGCTGCGCGCGGTCGCCGCCGCGGCCACCCTGCGTCCGGCCGGGCCGACGGCCCAGGGCACACTGGAACGGTGAGCCCCGAGCAGAGCACCGCGACCACCCCGCCCGTCGAAGCCGCCCCGACGGTCCAGAGCGTCGAGGCCGACGGTGGCGACCCGACCGACCCGACCGACCCGACCGGCGCCGAGCGGCAGCCGTCCGTTCCGGCGCGAGCCGGGCGGCGCAGTCTCGCCCTCACCCTGCTGTTCGCTGTGGCGGGCGCCACGCTGCTGCTCGTCGCGGCCGGACAGACCTGGGTCACCGGTCACGCGCAGGCCCAGGGCGTCACCAGGACCGTCGTCGCCCAGGGCGGCGAGGTCACCGGCGTCCCCGGGGCGATGGCGCTGGTCGGCCTGGCGTCGGTGGTGGCCGTCTTCGCGGTGCGCGGCCGCGGCCGCAAGCTGCTCGGCGTACTGGTCGCGCTCGCCGGCGTGGGCGCCGTGGCCACCGCCGTCAGCGGGGCGCTCGGCTCGGAGAGCCACGCACTGGACGAGAAGGCATCGCGTTCGGTGGGCCTCAGCGACATCGCGGTCAGCTCGCTGACCCACACCGGCTGGCCGTGGGCCGCCGTCGTCGGTGGCCTGCTGGTCGTCGCGGCCGGAGCGTCGACGGTGCTGCGCGGCCGCGACTGGCCCGGCATGTCGGCCCGTTACGACGCACCGGCGGGCAAGCGCGGCGTCGCCGCGTCGGCCCGCAAGGGCACCGCCGCGAGCGCGCCGGCCCAGCAGACACCCGCGGACCTCTGGAAGGCGCTGGACCGTGGCGAGGACCCCACTGCGAGTTGAGCCCGGCGATACGGGACAATGGAGCGGAAGACCTCTCCCGGGTGGGAGAGTCCCGATACGAGGAGCAGTAAATGTCGGCAAACGCCCACGGTCACACCACCGCCGCCTGGACCGGCGTCGTCGTCTCCTTCGTCGGCTTCTGCCTGGCCGCGTGGGGGATGGTCCAGCCGATCCCGATGGTCGTCGTCATCGGCCTGGTCGTGGCCGCTGCCGGTGCCGTCGTCGGCAAGCTGATGTCCGCCGCCGGCTTCGGCAAGAAGCCCAGCACCCACGCCGTCGCGGCCACCGCCAAGGAGACCGCGGGCAGCAGCGTCTCCGTCTGAGTCCCTACCGGGCTCCGCGAGGAGAGTTCTTCCGACACGGCGGCGGGTCCTTCCGGGACCGCCGCCTGTTCGGCACCAGAATCGGGGCGTGACCGCCACCACCCCGAAGGCCGCCGGCCCCGACCGGGCCGCTGGCCCCGCCTGGGCCGCCGACCCCGCCCGGGCCGCCGGCCCCGACCGGGCCGCCGACCGCACCTGCGCGCGAGTGCCGTTGGGGTTGCTTGGCCTCGGGGCCGCCGCGACGGCCTACGTCGGCGTCGTCGACCCGAACCGGCCCGGTCACTACCCCGTCTGCCCGTTCCTGGCCCTGACCGGGTGGTGGTGTCCCGGCTGTGGCGGCCTGCGTGCCGTCCACGCGCTCACCCGCGGCGACCTCGGCACCGCTCTGCACGACAACGTGCTTGCCGTCGCGCTGTGTGCCTTCACCGCCGTCCTGTGGACCCTCTGGGCGCTGCGCGCCGTGCGCGGCCGGCCCCGTCCGAGCCTGCGCATCGGCCGTCCGTGGCTGCTGGCGGCGACGGTTCTCGTCCTCGCTTTCACCCTGCTGCGCAACCTCCCCACCGGCGCTTTTCTCGCTCCGTGAGGCCCCGGCCGGCGTCCGGGGAGCGAGACGGCCAGTGGCTCGATTCAGGTTCTGTAGAGATGGACGGATACCATCGATCCAGGTCATCGACAGAGCAGGCATCCGACGGACGCCGGATTGTGCGAGACCACCAACCGACCCGATGAATGGGGGCCCCGAGTGAGCGTGCTCGACGAGATCATCGCCGGAGTCCGTGAGGACCTCGCCGAGCGTCAGGCCCAGGTCTCGCTGGACGAGCTCAAGGAGCTCGCCGCCAAGGCGCCCGAGGCCAAGGACGGCGTGGCCGCTCTCGGCGGCGAGGGAGTCTCGGTCATCTGCGAGGTCAAGCGCTCCAGCCCCTCCAAGGGCGCGCTGGCCGCGATCGCCGATCCCGCGGCGCTGGCCCGCGACTACGCCGCCGGCGGCGCGGCGGCGATCTCGGTCCTCACCGAGCAGCGCCGGTTCGGCGGCTCGCTGGCCGACCTGAAGGCCGTGCGCGCGGCGGTGGACACCCCGGTCCTGCGCAAGGACTTCATCGTCACCTCCTACCAGCTGTGGGAGGCGCGCGCCTACGGCGCGGACCTGGCGCTGCTGATCGTCGCCGCGCTGGACCAGGAGGCCCTGGTCTCCCTGATCGAGCGGGCCGAGTCGATCGGCCTGACGCCCCTGGTCGAGGTCCACGACGAGGAGGAGATCGCCCGTGCGGTCGACGCCGGCGCGCGGATCATCGGCGTGAACGCGCGGAACCTCAAGACGCTCGAGGTGGACCGCAACACCTTCGCCAACGTGGCGCACGCGATCCCGTCGCACGTCATCACGGTCGCCGAGTCCGGCGTCCGGGGCCCGCACGATCTGATCGCCTACGCGAACGAGGGCGCCAACGCGGTGCTCGTCGGCGAGTCCCTGGTCACAGGCAAGGACCCGAAGGCCGCCGTCGCCGACCTCGTCGCCGCCGGCGCCCACCCGGCCCTGCGCCACGGGCGGTAGTCTCCCGCAATCTCCCGCGTCCCTCGACAGTGCGACGGACCCTCGGAACCTACGGATAGGATCGGTCACGTGATCGGCGACACCACCCACCAGCCCCGCTACGCGGGTCTGCAGCGCGGCTGCAAGCCGCGCGGGTGTCGCGCGCCCGCTCGGCGCGTCCTCGGACGTCGCGTGCGGTACGTGATCGGTGCCGAGCCGGGCCAGGTTCCCGGGCGGCGATGGCAGCGCATGCGGAGCACCGCGCACCACTGAGACGATGGTCTCGATGTGGTGGCGCAGCTTCGCGCACGCCTGCCCACGTCCGTTCACATCCCAGAGGGAATTCCCATGTCCGACGTGACATCCGTCCCCGACGCGCGCGGCTACTTCGGCGCGTACGGTGGTCGTTTCATTCCGGAGGCGCTTGTCGCCGCCGTCGAACAGGTCGCCGACGAGTACGAGAAGGCCAAGGCCGACCCGGCGTTCGCCGCCGAGCTGAACCGTCTGCTCAAGGACTACACCGGCCGCCCGAGCCCGCTGACCGACGTCAGCCGCTTTTCGGCGGAGGCCGGCGGCGCGCGGATCCTGCTCAAGCGCGAGGACCTGAACCACACCGGCTCGCACAAGATCAACAATGTGCTCGGCCAGGCGCTGCTGACCCAGCGGATGGGCAAGACCCGCCTGATCGCCGAGACCGGCGCCGGTCAGCACGGCGTCGCGACCGCCACCGCCGCCGCGCTCTTCGGCATGGAGTGCACCATCTACATGGGCGAGGTCGACACCCAGCGCCAGGCGCTGAACGTCGCCCGGATGCGGATGCTGGGCGCCGAGGTGGTGCCGGTCAAGTCCGGCAGCCGCACGCTCAAGGACGCCATCAACGAGGCGTTCCGCGACTGGGTCGCCAACGTCGACTCGACGCACTACCTGTTCGGCACCGTCGCCGGGCCGCACCCGTTCCCGATGATGGTGCGCGACTTCCATCGCGTCATCGGGCAGGAGGCCCGCGCGCAGGTGCTGGACCGCACCGGCAGGCTGCCGGACGCCGTGGTCGCGTGCGTCGGCGGCGGGTCCAACGCCATCGGCGCGTTCTACGACTTCATCCCCGACGCGGGCGTGCGCCTGATCGGCATCGAGGCGGCCGGTGAGGGCGTCGAGACGCCCAAGCACGCGGCGACGCTGACCAAGGGCGACCCGGGCGTGCTGCACGGCTCGCGCACCTACGTGCTGCAGGACGAGGACGGGCAGACCATCGAGTCGCACTCGATCTCGGCGGGCCTGGACTACCCGGGCGTCGGTCCCGAGCACTCCTACCTGAAGGACGTCGGTCGCGCCGAGTACCGGCCGTGCACGGACGCCGACGCGATGAACGCGCTGCGGCTGCTGTCGCGCACCGAGGGCATCATCCCGGCCATCGAGTCCTCCCACGCGCTGGCCGGCGCGCTGGTGCTCGGCCGTGAGCTGGGCCCCGACGCGGTCATCCTGGTGAACCTCTCCGGCCGCGGGGACAAGGACATGCACACCGCCGCCCAGTACTTCGGGCTGCTCGACGACGCCTCTTCCGACGACGCCTCTTCCGACGACGCTGCTGGCGGTGCCAAGTGACGAACGCCCTGCTGGACCAGACCCTCGCCGCGGCCAAGGCGGAGAACCGCGCCGCGCTGATCGGCTACCTGCCGGCCGGGTTCCCGAGCGTCGCGGGCGCGGTGCCCACCGTGCAGGCGCTGATCGACGGCGGCGCGGACGTCGTCGAGATCGGACTGCCGCACAGCGACCCGGTGCTGGACGGCCCGACCATCCAGACCGCGGACGACATCGCGCTGCGCGGCGGGGTCCGCACCAAGGACGTGCTGGAGACGATCCGCACGATCACCGCGGCCAACCCGACCGTGCCGGTGCTCTGCATGACGTACTGGAACCCGGTCGACCGCTACGGCCAGACCCGGTTCGCGGCCGACCTGGGGGCGGCGGGCGGCGCCGGCTGCATCCTGCCGGACCTGCCGGTGGAGGAGGCCGACGAGTGGCTGGCCGCCGCGGCCGAGTACGGCCTGGCCACGGTCTTCGTGGTGGCGCCGTCCAGCCAGGACGAGCGGCTGGGCGTCATCACCGCCAAGGGCACCGGCTTCGTGTACGCGGCTGCCGTCATGGGCGTGACGGGCACCCGGGCCCAGGTCGGCACGATGGCCGAGGACCTGGTCGCGCGGACCCGGGCCACCACCGAGCTGCCGGTGTGCGTCGGCCTCGGGGTCTCCAACGGGGCGCAGGCCGCCGAGGTCGCCGCCTTCGCGGACGGCGTCATCGTCGGCTCGGCGTTCGTCCAGCGGATGCTGGACGCCGCCTCGGAGGAGTCGGGCCACGCGGCCGTGCGTGAGCTGACCGCCGAGCTGGCCGAGGGCGTGCGCAAGCGCTGACACCTCTGTCGCGAGGGGGCGCGGACTTCGGTCCGCGCCCCCTTTGTGCTGCCATACGCGCTCCCTCGTTCCGGTGAATGCGCGCGTGGCGCGGGCGCGCCGGGGGGTCGACGGGCGTCGCGCATGATCGCGTCGGGGGTGTGTGAGGTCAGCCGAGGAGGACCAGCCGTGCCCGATCCCCAGCGCAGCAAGGCGGCCCGGGCCGCCCTCGCCGCCGTCGCGCTCACCGTCGCGGTGGCCGCCGAGTCCAGCGTCAACCAGGCCCTGGCGGACGCCCATCGGACCCACCACGCGGGCCGGCACCACCATGTGGCCGCCGCCAAGCCCGTGGCCGCCAAACCCGTGGCCGCCACACCCGTCGCGGCGAAGCCGAAGCCCGCGACGGGGCCGGTGTTCGCGAGCGTGCCGGACCGTTCCGTGGCACTCGCGCTGCCGGCCAGGCTCGATCCGGACGGCGTCACGATCGACGTCGGATATCCGGACGCGCCGGTGCAGTTGACCCTCTTCGAGGACTACCGCTGCTCGTCGACGGCCGCGTTCGAGAAGATCCAGGGGCCGATGCTGCGCAGCCTGATCGCCCGTCATCGCGTGCTCGTCCACTACGTCATCGAGTCGTCACTCGACGAACGTCTGCCCGGTCCCGGCGCGGTGGCCGCCGCCGACGCGGCGCGGGCCGCGCTCGCCCACGGCAGGTTCGCGCTGCTCCATGCGCTGCTCCTGGCCAACCAGGGCCCCGAGGAGGCGGACGGGTTCACCACCGGCCGGCTGCTGGCGCTGGCCGCCACCGTCCCGGGACTGCGCTCGGTGGCCTTCGACGCCGAGGTCCGCACGCTCTACTGGAAGCCGTGGATCGACGCGGCGCAGCACCTCTACGACACCGCGGGGGTGCACCACGGCACCCCGTCGATGCTGCTGTTCGGCCAAGAGGTCGACCTGTGGGCGCATCCGGAGCTGCTCGACGATCCGGCCGCGCTCCAGCGCTTTGTGGAGAATGCTGCGAATCGCGGAGAATGACGCATGCCCCTTAAGGAACATAAGGCAGGATTGGCCCCAATTGACCGGACCGGGCCGAAGCCGCCCGGAACGGCCGGCACAGGGAGGGGGACCGCCGTGGGCGCCTGGATCGGCACGGCCGTGCGCATCGGCCTGGCCGTCGTCTGGGCCTGGGCGGGGCTCGCGAAGATCTCCGACCCGCAGGCCGCGGCCCAGGCCGTGCGCGTCTACCGGATCCTGCCCGAGGCGCTGGTGAAGCCCTTCGGCTACGGGCTGCCGTTCCTGGAGATCGCCCTCGCGTTGCTGCTCCTGGTCGGCCTCGGCACCCGCATCGCGGCCGTGCTCTCGGCCGTTCTGCTGCTCGTCTACATCGCCTCGATCGCGTCGGTGTGGGCGCGGGGGATCTCCATCGACTGCGGCTGCTTCGGCGGCGGCGGTGCGGTCGCGGCCTCGCAGACCTCGTACTGGCAGGAGATCCTGCGCGACTGCGGCTTCCTGCTGCTGGCCGGCTGGCTGGTCTGGCGCCCGAAGACCCGGCTGTCGCTCGACGGGTGGCTGGCAGCGTGAGTCAACAGTCCAACAGAACAGAAGATCTGATGAGCAACAAGAACGACGGCGGGAAGCGCAGCGCACGTGAGCGCATGCAGGAGGAGCGCGCCAAGCAGGAGACCGCGGCCCGAAAGAAGCGCCAGCTCACCGTGATCCTCGCGGCCCTGGTCGTCATCGCGGCCGCGGTGGTCATCGGCATCGTGGTCCAGAACGGCCGCAGCAGCAGCTACGACGCGGCCAAGGACGCGCCGGCCGGGACGGTCGGGAACACCAGGCTGCTGATCCCCGTCGGGGCGACCAACGCGCCGAGCACGGTCACGATCTACGAGGACCCGCGCTGCCCCGCCTGTGAGCAGTTCGAGACGGGCATGAAGAGCACGATCAACCAGCTGCTCGCCCAGGGCAAGATCCAGATCCAGTACCACATCGCCTCGTTCATCGACCGGCACGACGGCGGCAAGGGATCCAAGAACGCGGCCAACGCGCTGGCCTGCGCGCAGAACGTCGGGCGGTTCCACGACTACCACGACGTCCTGTACGCCAACCAGCCGGACGAGACGAACGACGCCTGGGCCGACAAGTCGATCCTGATCACGCTGGCCAAGCAGGTGCCCGGACTGGACTCGCCCTCCTTCGAGTCCTGCGTCAACGGCAACACCTACGGGAGCTGGGTGACGGCGGTGCAGTCGGACTTCGACAAGTCCGGCTACAACTCGACGCCGACGGTGCTGCTCAACGGCACCTCCGCCTACCCGACGTACAACAACGAGGACATCTCGCCGGCCAACTTCACCAAGTGGGTCGACGCGGCGAACAAGGGCAAGCCGCTCGCGAGCGTCCCCTCCGCCAGCGCCGAGGCCCTGGCCTCGCCGACCGCGCACAACAACCCGCCCGCGTCGGCGGGCGCGAGCGCCGGCCACTCCTGACCAGCCACTCCTGACCAGCCACTCCCGACCCGGGCGGTCGCGCGGGGCTGATCCGGACCCTCACCGGGTCCGGATCAGCCCCGTCTGCATGCCCGCGGCGATCGCGGAGGTGCGGCTGTCGACGCCCAACTTCTCGTAGACGTGCACCAGGTGGGTCTTCACCGTGGCCTCGCTGATGAAGAGCCGCTTGGAGATCTGCCGGTTGGGCAGCCCCTCGGCCAGCAACTCCAGGATCTCCAGCTCACGCGGCGAGAGCACCGGACGGCCGGGCCGGGACCGGCCCAGCAGGCGCGCCGCGACCGGTGGCGCCAGCACCGTCTCGCCCTTGGCGGCGGCGCGGATCGCCGAGGCGAGCTCCTCCGGCGGAGCGTCCTTGAGCAGGTAGCCGGTGGCCCCGGCCTCGACGGCGGAGAGGATGTCCGCATCGGTGCTGTACGTCGTCAGGATCAGCACCGCCGGGGGATCGGGCAGCGCCGTGATCTGCCGGGTGGCCGTCACGCCGTTCATGCCCGCGCCCATCTGCAGGTCCATCAGCACCACATCGGGGCGCGGCAGACCGTCGGCCGCGAGGCGTTCCAGCAGTCGCAGCGCCTCGGCGCCGTCCGCCGCCTCGCCGACCGGCTCCAGCTCGGGCAGCTCCTCCAGCAGGGCCCGCAGGCCGCGCCGGACGACGGGGTGGTCGTCGACCAGGACGACGGTGATCACGAGGCGTGCTCCACGGGGTGTGCGGTGGGGTGCTCGGCGGGCCGGCCGGCCGGCTGCTCGGCCTGCACGTCGGCGGGGTGCCCCGCGGAGTCGGGTGGGGCGGGGACCGGCTGAGGCCGGACCGGGCCGCCCAGTGGGATCGCCACCGCGACGGCGGTCCCCTCGCCCGGAGCCGACTCGATGGTCAGGGTGCCGCCCAGCTCCGCGATCCGCTCGCGCATCCCGTGCAGGCCGAACCGCGGACGACCGCCTGCTCCCGCGTCGGACGCGCGCGCGGGGGCCTCGGGCGTGAAGCCGATGCCGTCGTCGAAGACGTCGAGCGTCACCTGGTCGTCCAGGTAGGCCAGGGTGACCGCGGCCCGCTCGGCGCGGGCGTGGCGCTGCACGTTCGCCAGCGCCTCCTGGGTGAGGCGCAGCAGTGCGACCTCGGCCTCCACCGGCAGTGGGTAGGGCTCTCCGTCCAGGTGGAAGCTGACCTCCGGCACCGGGCCGCAGCCGGCCGTGACCCGGCGCAGCGCCTCCGTCAGGGTCGAGTCCTGCAGCGAGGGCGGTGTCAGCCCGGCGACGAAGCGGCGCGCCTCGGCCAGGTTCTCCGAGGCGGTGGCCCCGATCTCGCGGACCCGCCCGGCCGCCGCCTCGGCCCCCGGCGGCAGTGCCGACTCGGCGGAGCGCGCCAGCAGCACGATGGAGGAGAGCCCCTGGGCCAGCGTGTCGTGGATCTCCCGGGCCAGCCGGGCCCGTTCGGCCAGGCGCCCGGCCTCGCGCTGGGTCTCGGCCAGCTCGTCGCGGGTACGGACCAGGTCGTCGATCAGGGCCTGGCGGCGGCGGCTCTCCCGGTACAGGCCCACGTAGCAGTAGGCCGTCAGCACCGCGACGGCGGCGCCCGCGCAGGGCCCTATCACCTTGGCGGCGGTCAGCCCGCCGGCGGTGGTGGACTGGGCCGCGATGACGACACCCGTCAGCAGCGCGACCGAGGGCAGCGACCAACGCGGCGGCAGCAGGTGCAGATAGAGGAAGTAGAGCGGGAAGGCGACGTACCCGGCGCCGGGGGAGGTGGCCGCCAGGGCCACCCACAGCACGGTGATTCCGGCCAGCCAGACGAGGCCGTCCCGCCGCGCCTGCGAACGGGCGAAGTAACCGCCCGCGGCGTAGGCGGCACCGAGGCCGGCGCCGAGCACCCAGGTGGTGGCCCCGCTGCCGACGCAGCCGAGGACCAGCAGCACGTAGAACATCGCGTGCAGGGCGACCCGCATCGCCCGCAGCGCGGGGGTCCGCGACGGGTCGTGCTGGGTGGGGGGAGCGCTGGTCACGGCATCGACCCTACGTCCCGGCGCTGACGTCCGAGCCCTCGCCGGCATCAACCATTCGATTGATTCGGAACCCATCGTCTCCACGATGGCGCGGCTCTTCCTGGCAGGGAGTGTGGATGACGTCAGCTCGTCCCGTCCGCTCCGAGGAGTACACACCGTGTTCGTCGCCCTGCGTGACATCCGCTTCGCCAAGGGGCGTTTCGCCCTGATGGGCGCGGTCGTCACGCTCATCACCACCCTGGTGGTCTTCCTGTACGGCCTCACCGGTGGTCTCGCCTCCGCGGCCTCGTCCTCGATCGCCCAGCTGCCGACGCAGGACATCGTCTTCGGCGCCCCGCAGGGCGCGACGCCGGAGGTGTCCTTCAGCAACAGCGCGATAGGCCCGCAGCAGGAGCAGGCCTTCGCGTCCGCTCCCGGCATCGGCAGGGTCGAGCCGCTCGGCGTGGCCATGTCCCGGCTGAGCGGGCCCGGCAGCGCCACCTCGGTCAGCGTCTTCGGCGCGCCCACGGACCTGCTGCCGTCGGTGGTCTCGGGCACGGCGCCGCAGAACGGCCAGGTCGCGGTGAGCCGGAAGGTGGCGGACGACAGCAAGGTCAAGGTCGGCGACCAGGTCGCGGTCGGCGGGCAGACGCTCACGGTCTCGGGCATCACCGCGGACCGCTCGTACGCCCACGCGCCCAGCGTGTGGACCACCCCGGACACCTGGTCGCTGGCCACCGGCGCCAAGCAGCCGAACGCCCTCGCGGTCGACCCCGGCTCGGCGGACGTCGCGGCGCTGGACAAGGCGCAGAACACCCACACGGTCTCCCGCTCCGCCGCGCTCGCGGGCATCGACGGCTACTCGGCCGAGCAGGGCAGCCTCCAGATGATCCAGGGCTTCCTCTTCGCGGTCAGCGCGCTCGTGGTCGGCGCCTTCTTCACCGTGTGGACGGTGCAGCGCAAGCCCGACATCGCGGTTCTCAAGGCGGTCGGCGCGTCCAGCGGCTACCTGGTCCGCGACGCCCTCGCCCAGGCGCTGGCCATGCTGGTGACCGGAGCGCTGGCCGGCGCCGCGATCGGCTTCGCCGGTGGTGCGCTGCTCGGCGGCAGCGGTATGCCGTTCACCCTCGGCGCGGCCACGGTGGCCGTCCCGGTCGTCGTCATGGTCCTGCTGGGCCTGGCCGGCGCGGCCCTCGCCGTCCGCCGCATCACCTCCGTCGACCCGCTGACCGCGCTGGGAGCCACCCGATGAGTCTTGCCCTGTCCGACATCGTCCTGACCTACCCCGACGGGGACCGTCGGCTGACCGCCTTGGACCGGGTCTCGCTGGAGGTCGCGCCGGGCGAGTTCACCGCCATCGTCGGTCCGTCCGGCTCCGGCAAGTCCAGCCTGCTGGCGGTCGCGGCGACCCTCCAGACGCCCGACTCCGGTCGCGTCATGGTCGGCGGCGAGGACGCCGCGGCCCTCAACGACAAGCAGCGCACCACGCTGCGCCGTGACCGGATCGGCATCGTGTTCCAGCAGTCCAACCTGCTGGCCTCGCTCACCGCCACGGAGCAGCTCCAGGTGGTCGCCCACCTGCGCGGGGAGAGCCCCCGCGTCGCGGCCCCCCGCGCCGAGGCACTCCTCGCCTCCGTCGGCCTCGCCGACGGCAAGCAGCACCGCCGCCCCCACCAGCTCTCCGGCGGCGAGCGCCAGCGCGTCAACATAGCCCGCGCCCTGTTCGCGGAGCCCTCCGTACTGCTGGTGGACGAGCCCACCTCCGCCCTCGACCACGAGCGCGGCGAGCAGATCGTGGGCCTGCTGGCCCGGATCACCCGCGACCACGGCACCGCGACGGTCATGGTCACCCACGACAAGGCCCAGCTGAGCGCGGCGGACCGGGTGCTGGAGATGGTCGACGGTCGCCTGAGCGCCGCCTAGCCGGCGATGGCCGGGAGCCGTTCGAGGCGATGGGCCGTGCGCGCTCAGGCCATGGGCGCGGCGCCCGGCTGCCGGCCGCCCCACGCGAGGTTCCGGCGGTCCGCAGTCCTGCGGCGGTGCGCCGTCCAGGCCATGCCGGCCGCGCCCGACGCCGCGGTGCTCGCCACCACGAGGACGACGGCCACGGGGAGCAGGTAGGAGCCGTGCAGCAGGACGACCCATGCTCCCGACAGGCCCGCCGCGGCCAACAGCAGCAGGGAAATGCGTTCCGACCGTCGCAGCGAGGTGCTGGTCAGGGCGATGACCAGTCCCACGGCCAGGGCCGGTCCGACGGTCGCGGCGATGCCGAAGGCCAGGAAGAACAGCAGGAAGAAGATCACGGCGTCATCATGCCAGGATTTTTGAACATGTTCAATAACTTCGTCGCCCTTAGGCAAGCATGGCCTAACTTCGCAGGTCAGGGCGCGGGTAAGGCAGCCCTGCCTTGCTGGAAATGAAACGATGAGAGCGTTAGTTTCCTAGGCGTGACGACGATGACGATGAGCGCCCAGGACATAGCCGAGACCGCCGAGGCGTACAAGCACGACCACCGCGACGTGACCGGCGGCTGGCTGCGTCCGGCGGTGTTCGGGGCGATGGACGGGCTGGTGTCCAACTTCGCGCTCATGTCGGGTGTCGTCGGCGGCAGTGCGAGCCACAACGTCATCGTGCTGACCGGCCTGGCCGGTCTCGCGGCGGGCGCGTTCTCGATGGCGGCGGGGGAGTACACCTCGGTGGCCTCGCAGGGCGAGATGGTCCAGGCGGAGCTCGCGCTCGAGCGCCGGGAGCTGGAGCGCAACCCGCAGGAGGAGCTGGCCGAGCTGGCGCAGCTCTACATCGAGCGGGGTGTCGAGCCGGCGCTCGCCTTCGAGGTGGCTCGTCAGCTCTGCGCGGACCCGGAGCGGGCGCTGGAGGTCCACGCCCGCGAGGAGATGGGCATCGACCCGCACGACCTGCCGTCGCCCGTCGTCGCGGCGGTCTCCTCCTTCACCGCCTTCGCGCTCGGCGCGCTGCTGCCGCTCCTGCCGTTCCTGCTCGGCGCCACCTCGTTGCTGCCCGCGCTGCTGATCTCGGTGGTCGGCCTGTTCGCGGCCGGCGCGGTCGTCAGCAAGGTGACGGCGCGCAGCTGGTGGTTCTCCGGCCTGCGCCAGCTGGTCCTCGGGGCTGCAGCGGCCGGAGTCACCTACTTCCTGGGCGGCCTGATCGGTGGACACATCGGGTAGCCGGTAGGGGCGCCTCGCGCCCCCTACGCGTTGCCACGGGCCCGTTCCAGGTGGTGTTACTCACACAGGGCAATCGCATGAATGCTCTGTTTCGCGGGCGGAGCGATCGGGCAGACTTGCGAGGACGTCCGAATACCCCTGACCCTGGGATGAGGCGGACGCACCCCACGGGATGTCCCCCATCACGGCCTTCACCCAAGGCCGCACGCAGCTGGCTCGTCCACATGATGGACTGAAAAATCCACTGAGTGGAATCTCGGGCATCATGTAACCTGCACGACACGCAATCGCAAAGGGCCAGCGTCGTCCCGGATGCGCATGTGATTTGACTCCATGCCGATCACGACGACGGGAGAGCCAATGCTGCCTGCGTCTGCGTCCCACGCCCCGCGGCCTTACGCCGCCCTGGCCGACGCACGCCCCGCCAAGCAGGGCCTGTACGACCCGAGCAACGAGCACGACGCCTGTGGCGTCGGGTTCGTCGCCTCGCTCAGCGGACTCGCTGAGCACCGCATCATCGAGCAGGCCCTCACCGTTCTGCGCAACCTTGAGCACCGCGGCGCCACCGGCGCTGAACCGGACTCGGGTGACGGTGCCGGCATTCTGACTCAGATCCCGCACGCCTTTCTGGCGGAGAAGGCCACCGAGGCCGGCTTCGAGCTGCCCGCCCAGGGCAGCTACGCCGTCGGTATCGCCTTCCTGCCGGACGACGACGCCGCAGACGCGGCCGCCGTCGCCTCGATCGAGGCGATCGCCGCCGAGGAGAGCCTCACGGTCCTCGGCTGGCGTGACGTCCCGGTCACCCCGGACCTGCTGGGTGCGACCGCGCGCTCGGTCATGCCGCGCTTCCGCCAGCTCTTCGTCACCGACGCCGAGGGCCGCAAGACGGGCCTCGAGCTCGACCGGATCGCCTTCGTCGTGCGCAAGCGCGCCGAGCGGGAGGCAGGGGTCTACTTCCCCTCGCTCTCCGCGCGCACCATCGTCTACAAGGGCATGCTCACCACCGGGCAGCTGGAGCCGTTCTTCCCGGACCTGTCCGACCGGTCCTTCGCGTCCGCGCTCTGCCTTGTCCACAGCCGCTTCAGCACCAACACCTTCCCGAGCTGGCCGCTGGCGCACCCGTACCGCTTCGTCGCGCACAACGGTGAGATCAACACCGTCAAGGGCAACCGCAACTGGATGACGGCCCGCGAGTCGCAGCTGGCCACGGACCTGATCCCCGGCGACCTGAAGCGGATCTTCCCGATCTGCACGCCGGACCACTCCGACACCGCCTCCTTCGACGAGGTGCTGGAGCTGCTCCACCTGGGCGGCCGTTCGCTGCCCCACTCGGTGCTGATGATGATCCCGGAGGCGTGGGAGAACCACGCCACCATGGAGCCGGCCCGCCGCGCCTTCTACCAGTTCCACTCGAACCTGATCGAGCCCTGGGACGGTCCGGCCTGCGTCACCTTCTCCGACGGCACCCAGATCGGCGCCGTGCTCGACCGCAACGGCCTGCGCCCGGCCCGCTACTGGGTCACCGCCGACGGCCTGGTCGTGCTCGCCTCCGAGGTCGGCGTCCTGGACATCCCGCAGGACCAGATCGTCCGCAAGGGCCGTCTGCAGCCGGGCAAGATGTTCCTGGTGGACACCGCCGAGGGCCGCATCGTCGACGACGAGGAGATCAAGTCCGCGCTCGCGGCCGAGAACCCCTACGCGGAGTGGCTGCACGCGGGCTCGATCAAGCTGGACGCGCTGCCGGAGCGCGAGCACATCGCGCACACCCACGCCTCGGTCACCCGCCGTCAGCAGACCTTCGGGTACACCGAGGAGGAGCTGCGCGTCATCCTGGCGCCGATGGCCAAGACCGGCGGTGAGGCCCTCGGCTCGATGGGCACCGACTCGCCGATCGCCGCGCTCAGCTCCAAGCCGCGCCTGCTCTTCGACTACTTCACGCAGCTGTTCGCGCAGGTCACCAACCCGCCGCTGGACGCCATCCGCGAGGAGCTGGTCACCTCGCTCGGCTCCAACCTGGGCCCCGAGGGCAACCTGCTGGACGCCGAGGCCGCCTCCTGCCGTTCCGTCGTGGTGCCGTTCCCGGTCATCGACAACGACGAGCTGGCCAAGCTGATCCACATCAACGCGGACGGCGACCTGCCGGGCCTGAAGGCGGTCACGCTCTCCGGCCTGTACAAGGTCTCCGGCGGCGGCGCGGCGCTCGCCTCCCGCCTGGCGGAGATAGCGGCCGAGGCCGACGCGGCGATCGCCGACGGCGCCCGCCTGATCGTGCTCTCCGACCGCCACTCGGACGCCGAGCACGCGCCGATCCCCTCGCTGCTGCTCACCTCCGCGGTGCACCACCACCTGATCCGCACCAAGCAGCGCACCCACGTCGGCCTGATCGTCGAGGCCGGTGACGTGCGCGAGGTGCACCACGTCGCGCTGCTCATCGGCTACGGCGCGGGCGCGGTCAACCCCTACCTGGCCATGGAGTCCGTCGAGGACCTGGTCGCGCAGGGCACCTTCATCACCGGCATCGAGCCGGAGAAGGCGATCCGCAACCTGATCAAGGCGCTGGGCAAGGGCGTGCTCAAGGTGATGTCCAAGATGGGCATCTCCACCGTCGCCTCCTACCGCGGCGCCCAGGTCTTCGAGGCCATCGGCCTCTCCCAGGAGCTGGTGGACGGCTACTTCGCCGGCACCACCACCAAGCTCGGCGGCATCTCCCTGGAGGAGATCGCCAAGGAGACCGCCGCCCGCCACGCCCAGGCCTATCCGGCCTCCGGCATCTCCCCGGCGCACCGCCGCCTGGAGATCGGCGGCGAGTACCAGTGGCGCCGCGAGGGCGAGCCGCACCTGTTCGACCCGGAGACCGTCTTCCGGCTCCAGCACGCGACCCGCACCAAGCGGTACGACATCTTCAAGCAGTACACCTCGCGCGTGAACGAGCAGTCCGAGCGCCTGATGACGCTGCGCGGGCTCTTCAAGTTCAAGCCGGGCGCCGAGCGCGGGCCGATCCCGATCGAGGAGGTCGAGTCGGTCGCCGAGATCGTCAAGCGCTTCTCGACCGGTGCGATGTCCTACGGCTCGATCTCCCTCGAAGCCCACGAGACGCTCGCCATCGCCATGAACCAGATCGGTGGCAAGTCCAACACCGGTGAGGGCGGCGAGGACCCGGAGCGCCTGTACGACCCGTCGCGCCGTTCCGCGATCAAGCAGGTCGCCTCCGGCCGCTTCGGCGTCACCAGCGAGTACCTGGTCAACGCGGACGACATCCAGATCAAGATGGCCCAGGGCGCCAAGCCCGGTGAGGGCGGTCAGCTGCCCGGCCACAAGGTCTACCCGTGGGTGGCGAAGACCCGGCACAGTACCCCCGGCGTGGGCCTGATCTCCCCGCCGCCGCACCACGACATCTACTCCATCGAGGACCTCGCCCAGCTCATCCACGACCTGAAGAACGCCAACCCGGTCGCCCGCATCCACGTGAAGCTGGTCTCCGAGGTCGGCGTCGGCACGGTCGCGGCGGGCGTCAGCAAGGCCCACGCGGACGTCGTGCTGGTCTCCGGCCACGACGGCGGAACGGGCGCCAGCCCGCTCACGTCCCTCAAGCACGCCGGTGGCCCCTGGGAGCTCGGCCTGGCCGAGACCCAGCAGACGCTGCTGCTCAACGGCCTGCGCGACCGCATCGTCGTGCAGACCGACGGTCAGCTCAAGACCGGCCGTGACGTGGTCATCGCCGCGCTGCTCGGCGCCGAGGAGTTCGGTTTCGCGACCGCGCCGCTCGTCGTCTCCGGCTGCATCATGATGCGCGTCTGCCACCTGGACACCTGCCCGGTCGGCGTCGCCACGCAGAACCCGGTGCTGCGCGAGCGCTTCTCCGGCAAGCCGGAGTTCGTGGTGAACTTCTTCGAGTTCATCGCCGAGGAGGTTCGCGAGATCCTCGCCGAGCTGGGCTTCCGCTCCATCGAGGAGGCCGTCGGCCACGCCGAGTTCATCGACGCGACCGACGCGATCGACCACTGGAAGGCCAGCGGCCTGGACATTGCTCCGCTGCTGCACGTCCCGGACGTCGAGTCCTCGCTGTACCAGACCACGGTCCAGGACCACGGCCTGGACAAGGCGCTGGACAACCAGCTGATCGCGCTGGCCGAGGACGCGCTGGAGCGCGGCGACGCCGTCAAGATCCAGCTGCCGGTCCGCAACGTCAACCGCACCGTCGGCACCATGCTCGGCTACGAGGTGACCAAGCGTTACCGCGGCGAGGGCCTGCCCGAGGGCACCATCGACATCACCCTGACCGGCTCCGCCGGCCAGTCGCTGGGCGCCTTCGTGCCGCGCGGCATCACCATCCGCCTCGAGGGCGACACGAACGACTACGTCGGCAAGGGTCTGTCCGGCGGTGTCGTGATCGTCCGTCCGTCCCGCGACGCCTCCGCGATCGGCGCCGACGCGCAGAACCACGTGATCGCCGGCAACACCGTCGGCTACGGCGCCACCTCGGGCCGGATCCACCTGCGCGGCAAGGCCGGTGAGCGCTTCGCCGTCCGCAACTCCGGGGCCACCCTGGTCGTCGAGGGCGTGGGTGACCACGGCCTGGAGTACATGACCGGTGGTCGCGTGGTGATCCTCGGCGAGACCGGCCGCAACCTCGCGGCGGGTATGTCCGGCGGTATCGGCTTCGTGCTGGACCTGCGTCCGGCCAACGTCAACGGCGGCCTGGTCGGTATCGAGGCGCCCGACGCCAAGGACCGCGAGTGGCTGCGCGAGACCGTGCAGCAGCACTACGAGGAGACCGGCTCCACGGTGGCCGCCGAGCTCCTGGCCGACTGGGGCGGCGGCGTCTCCCGCTTCTCCAAGATCATGCCCACCGACTACAAGGCCGTGCTCGCCGCCAAGGACGCCGCCGAGCGAGACGGACTCTCCGAGTCCGAGACCACCCGGAAGATGATGGAGGCGGCACATGGCTGACCCGAAGGGCTTCCTCACCACGCCCAAGCAGCTGGCCGAGCGCCGTCCGGTCGTCGAGCGCGTCCGTGACTGGAACGAGGTCTACGTCGAGCGCTCGCTGCTGCCCATCATCAGCAAGCAGGCCGGTCGCTGCATGGACTGCGGCATCCCGTTCTGCCACAACGGCTGCCCGCTCGGGAACCTCATCCCCGAGTGGAACGACCTGGCCTTCCGCGACGACTGGAAGGGCGCGACCGAGCGCCTGCACGCGACCAACAACTTCCCGGAGTTCACCGGTCGCCTCTGCCCGGCCCCGTGCGAGTCGGCCTGTGTCCTGGGCATCAACCAGGACGCGGTGACCATCAAGAACGTCGAGGTCACCATCATCGACAAGGCCTGGGACAACGGCAGTGTGACGCCGCAGGTCCCGGACCGCCTCTCCGGCAAGACCGTCGCCGTGGTCGGCTCCGGGCCGGCCGGTCTGGCCGCCGCCCAGCAGCTCACCCGCGCCGGGCACACAGTGGTGGTGTACGAGCGGGCCGACCGCGTCGGCGGCCTGCTGCGCTACGGCATCCCCGAGTTCAAGATGGAGAAGCGCCACGTCAACCGTCGCGTCGAGCAGATGCGCGCGGAGGGCACCCGGTTCCGCACCGGCGTCGAGGTGGGCGTCGACATCACCGGCCGTCAGCTGCGCGAGCGCTTCGACGCGGTCGTCGTCGCGGCCGGTGCGACCACGGCCCGCGACCTGAACGTGCCGGGCCGCGAGCTCACCGGTGTCTACCAGGCCATGGAGTTCCTGCCGCTGGCCAACAAGGTGCAGGAGGGCGACTACGTCGACTCCCCGATCAGCGCCGCCGGCAAGCACGTGGTCGTCATCGGCGGTGGCGACACCGGCGCCGACTGCGTCGGCACCGCGCACCGCCAGGGCGCGGCCTCGGTCACCCAGCTGGAGATCATGCCCCAGCCGAGCGAGGACCGGCCGACCGGGCAGCCCTGGCCGACCATGCCCATGGTCTACAAGGTCACCTCGGCCCACGAGGAGGGCGGTGAGCGGATGTACTCCGTCAACACCACCCACTTCACCGGGGACGAGGACGGCAACGTCCAGCAGCTCCACCTGGTTGAGGTAGTGTTCAGCGAGGGCCGCTTCGAGCCGGTCCCCGGCACCGAGCGGGCCATCCCGGCCCAGCTGGTCACCCTGGCCATGGGCTTCACGGGCACCGACGTGAAGAACGGCTTGGTCGAGCAGCTCGGTGTGGACCTGGACGCGCGAGGCAACGTCGCCCGCGACGGCCGCTTCGCCACCAACGTCGATGGCGTCTTCGTGGCCGGTGACGCCGGCCGTGGCCAGTCGCTGATCGTCTGGGCCATCGCCGAAGGCCGCAGCGCGGCCAAGGCGGTCGACTCCTACCTTTCGGGCCGCGCCTCCACGCTGCCCGCCCCGATCCGCCCGACGGACCGTCCGCTCACGGTGTGAGGCTGACGCTCTGACGAGCTGACACGTCCGCGTGGCCTGCAACGGCGCCGGATCGCACGCGGCGAACCATGGACGGCACCTGCCCCCTGTCCCCGACCAAGTACGGGGGGCTGGTGCCGTTGTTCGTGTTTTCGGAGCGCGTGGCCTTGGAGCGCGTGGCCTGTGAACGCGTGGCCTCGGGCCCTGGGGGCGCGGGGCCTCAGAGCACGGCGAGCCGGTCCACCAGCAGGTTCACCCGCCACTCGACATCCCCCGGGGGCAGACGTCCCGCCCGGGTCAGGGTGGCCACCCCGTGCAGGGCCGCCCAGAACACCTCGGTGAACAGTCCCGGGTGGACGCCCTCCCCGGCCACCTCGCCGAGGCTCTCCAGCAGGGCGGCGAAGGCGTCCTTCAGCGGCGCCGGGGTGTCCTCGTGGGCGAAGGCCAAGCCCCCGTCGAGCTGGAAGATGGCGTCGTAGACCGCCGGGTTGCGTTCGGCGAAGTCGAGGTAGGCGTGGGCGAGGGCGCTGACCCTGGCGCGCGGACCTTCCACGGCCGAAGCCGCCGCCCGCACCGCCGTGGCCAGCTCGGTCGCACCCTCCAGGGCGACGGCGCCGATGATCTCGCGCTTGCCCTGGAAGTGGCTGTAGAGCACCGGCTGGCTGTACTCGATGCGCTCGGCGAGCCGGCGGGTGGTGACCGCGTCCCAGCCCTGCTGCTCGGCGAGTTCCCTGGCCGTCGCCACGATGAGGCGTTCGCGCTCCGCCCGCTCGCGCTGCTTGCGTTCCTGTACCGACATGACTTGATGCTAGCACCGCTAGACAACCGAGCGGCAGTAGTACTAGCGTTGCCTCATCAGCTAGCAATGCTAGATCCCGGGAGGGTCATCATGCTCAGCGCACTTCAGGTGTTCACCACCGTGGTCGTCGGTCTGATGGTGGGGGTGGAGTTCGCCGTCCTCTTCGTCGTCAACCCGATTCTCGACGCGCTCCCCGAGGACAGTGGCCAGCTGGGCCACGCCCATGGGGGCCGGATGCTCGGGGCCGTGATGCCGTTCTGGTACATCGGCTCGCTGCTGCTCAGCGCGGTCTGGGCCGTCGCCGCGTGGCACCACCACGGCACCGGCCTCGTCGTCGCGGCCGGCGCCCTGCTCGTCCTCAGTGTGGTCATGTCGGTGCTGCTGCTCGTGCCGATCAACAACCGGAACAAGACGTGGACGCCCGAGAACCGGCCCGAGGACTGGAAGGAGCAGCTGAACCGCTGGCTGCGCTTCCACTACGTCCGCGTGGCCGTCATCATCGCCGCTTTCACGCTGCTGGTGACCGCCCTCGTCTGAGCGGTCGGCAGCGGTTCGGACGTGTCGGACGGGGCTACCCCTGCGGGAACTCGGGGACCCCGTCCAGGACGTTGAGGACGCTACGGCCGCTGAGGGTGTCGCTCAGGTGGACCTGGGTCCGCACCGGGACAGCGGCCTCGCCGCACGAGGTGACCGGCTTGCCCGTCGCGATGTCCGTCGCCCCGACAACGACCACGTCCTTCGTCTCGTAGAGCAGCCCGGTGGGCTTCTCGTGGCCGCAGGTGTCGACGACCTGGAGGGTCAGTGTGCGGCCGTCCGGGGAGACGGAGACCAGGCGCGCGCCCTGGTAGCCCGAGCCCTCCAGGTTGGCGACCGGCTGCTGCGGCAGCTTCTCGGCGTGGACCGCGGGGAAGACGAACTCACCCTGGTAGCCCGCGATCGTGAAGGCCCAGGCGGGGACGGTGGCCATGCCCTGGCTGGTCCGCTCCCGTTCGGTCGTGGCCGTCGCCGAGGTGACCGTGAGCTCCGTGGTCGGGCAACCCGACTTCGGGCAGCGGCTCTGCGCCTCCGTCCGCAGCGCGTCGCCGGGGCTCAGACCCGGCAGCGTGCGCTGGGTCCCGGAGTCGAAGTGGATGGTCTGCTGTGCCGGGCCCATCGGGAGGTGGGTGGCGTAGTGGAACTTGCCGCCCAGGTATGCGGCCTTGTCCGCCGGCGAGTGCCAGGCGCCCGGCGCGAGGCGCACACCGTCGTCGGCCGGGACGTAGCCGGCCTCCCAGGTCTGCTGCACCGGTGAGCCGTTCCAGCCCGAGGCGAGCTGTCCGGCCCGCGTCGTGAACGAGGCGGTCGCCTGCGCGGTGCCGGGCGCCGGACTGACGGGCGTCGTCGCGGGCGGGGTGGAACTGGCACAGCCGGAGACGGCGGCGAGCAGGAGCGCGGTGAGGGCGAGGGAACGGACGGGTCGCATATCTCTGCGACGTACGGACACGCCCAGCGGTTCCACCACCGCCCACACGAACCCCCACCCGCACCCTCGCGCGCCCCCGGCGACCCGCGCACGCCCGCCCGCCTCCGCACGCGCCGGAGGGCCGGACCCGGGCAGCGGGTCCGGCCCTCCGACGGGCTCAGCCGTCAGGTGTCGGGCGGGGAGTCAGGCGCCTGACGTCAGGACGCCATCGCCCTGCGGCGCGAGCGGCGGGAGACCGCCCAGCCGGTGCCGAGGGCGGCGACGGCCGCCGCGCCCAGGCTGATGGAGAGCATCGTCGCGCTGTCGTCGGACGCGGAGGCGGCCGCCGGGGAGGCCTGGATCGCCTCCGGGGTGTCGCCGTTGTCGCCGTGGCGGATCGGGGTGACCGAGGCGACGGAGCCGTTCGTGTTCAGCAGCACCCGCACGTTGTTCGGGTGGCGGAAGTCGAAGCCGTAGCTGAGGTAGCCGGCGGTGGCGTCGAAGGAGCCGTCACCGACCCGGCCGAGCTTCCAGTTGTCCTCGATGAAGCGGGTGATGGAGGACTGCGTGGTGTAGCTGTGCGAGATGTGGTTGGTGCGCGCGTAGGGCGAGATCAGCAGCATCGGCTGACGCGGGCCGGAGCCGCAGCGGTCGGCGTAGCCCTTCTTCGCGGCCGGACCGGCCTGGCAGGCCGGGGAGTCGGTGGCCACGCCGCCCGAGACGGTGGCGTCCGTCGAGCCGTTGGTCGGAGCGTGGTAGACGTGGTCGTACCAGCCGTCGGAGTCGTCGTAGGCGATGACGACCGCGGTGGAGGACCAGTCCGGGGAGGACTCCAGCGCGTTGATCTCCTTGACCAGGAACTGCTGCTCGTCCAGCGGGTCCGAGTAGGCCGCGTGGCCGTCCTGGTACTCGCCGGCCTTGAGGAAGCTGACGGCCGGCAGGTGGCCCGCGGCCAGCGCCGAGTCGAAGTCGGTCAGGTCGTACTCGTGGTTCGCCTGGCCCGCGTTGCCGATCTCCGACACGCTCGCCGGGGGCAGGTGGTGCGGGTTCGAGGTCGACTTGTAGTACTCGAACGGGTTGTGGTGCGCGCTGTAGTCCGCGACCGTGGCCCCGCCGATGTTGGTGTGCGTGGCGCCGCAGACCGCGTAGCCGCTGGTGCCGTTGTACGCGGTGGTCGGACGGAAGCCGCCCTGGAACCAGCCCCAGGTGACGTGCTTGGCGTTGAGCAGGTCGCCCACGTTCTTGCCCTGCATCTCCGCCAGCGCGTTGGTGGAGGTGTGGTTGCTGTCGGCGCAGTCGTCGTAGGCCGGGTCCGGGTCGCCGACGACGGTGCCGACACCCTGCGCGTTCGGCGAGTGCACCGTGTAGGCGTCCGGGGTGGCGGTCTGGGTCGGGTTCTCGGTACTGCCGGTGCCGGTGACCGAGACCACGCCGTGGGTCTGGCCGGAGACCAGGCTCAGCGCGCCGGGGGTGGAGGGGCCGTAGACGTCCGAGAAGGAGTTGTCGCTCAGCGTGTAGTGCTGGGCGTAGTTCCACAACGCGGTGACGGTGTTGCCGTCGTAGTAGTCCATGGCCAGGCCCGGGGCGCCGAACAGGCCGCCGGAGCAGGTGTCCTTGGAGGTGTACTGGACGAACTTGTCCATCTTGCCGCCGTCGGCGGCGTACTGCTCCGGCGTGTAGTTGTGGTTCTGGTCGCAGGTCAGCGCCTGCGCGGAGGAGAGGCGCTGCGGCGCGTACAGGTTCGGGTTGGTGGTCAGCAGACCCGAGGTGACCAGGTTGTTCGCCGTCTTCGGGGTGTTCCTCGCGGCCGTGAACGGCGTGCCGTCGGTGTTGGCGGCCTTCGGGTAGGTGCCGAAGTAGTGGTCGAAGGAGACGTTCTCCTGGAAGATCACCACCAGGTGCTTGATCGGCGTGGTGGTGTGCACGTGGCCGTGGCCGCTGCTGCCGCCGTGGTCCGCAGAGTCCGCCCAGGCCGGCGCGGTGCCCGCGGCGACCGTCAGTGCGGCCGCGCCCGCCAGCGCGGCCCAGCGGCGACCGCGCCGCGTGCCCGTCGTCCTGTCCGTGTTGCCACTCATCCCGAGATCCCCTCCGATGACTCTTCACTTCAACGTCGCGTCCGCATCCTTGGCGGAGCGGCCGACGCGCCGGAGCCCAGCGGATGACGTGTCAGTAAACGGCCGGCGAAGCCTGGTCTCTGCGCGCGTAGATCACGTCAGGAGTCCGCGCGCGAAGCGGTCGTTCGCGTCCTGAACACCCGGCAGGGCGAAGAAGTAGCCGCCGCCGAAGGGGCGGACGTAGTCGACCAGCGGCTCCCCGGCCAGGCGCTTCTGCACGGTGGCGAACTGGCGCTCCAGGTCCTGCTGGAACGCGCAGAAGACCAGCCCCATGTCGAGGTTGCCGTTGGCGTCGGTGCCGCGGTCGTAGTTGAAGCCCCGGCGCAGCAGCCGCTGTTCGGCCGTCTGCGCCGTGCGCGGGTTGGCCATGCGGATGTGGGAGTCCATCGGGATGACGTCGCCGGTCGGGTCGGCGCCGAAGTCGGGCGTGTCCGTCTCGGCCTGTCCGTCGAGCGGCGCGCCGGAGTCCTTGCGGCGGCCGAACATCCGCTCCTGCTCGGTGATGTTGACCCGGTCCCAGAACTCCACCAGCATCCGGATCAGCCGGACGGCGAGGTAGGAGCCGTCCGTCGCCCAGGCCGGCTCGCCCTGGCCCGCGTCGACCCAGAGCAGGCGGTCCATCAGGCGGGTGTCGGTGGTGTCCGGGTTGGCGGTGCCGTCGCGGAAGCCCATCAGGTTGCGCGGGGTGCCGACCGGACGCGGCGGCGAGGCGAACCCGTCGATCCGCCAGCGCACCTGCATCCCGCCCCGGGTGTGCCGGGCGAGGTCACGCAGCGCGTAGGCGAGCACGTCGGTGTCGTCGGCCTCCAGTTGCAGCAGCAGGTCGCCGTGGCACTGGGCGGGGTCGAGGTCGTCGTCGGGGAAGGCCGGCATGGTGCTCAGCCGCACGGGCTTGCGGGCGGCGAGCCCGAAGCGGTCGTCGAAGAGCGAACCGCCCACGGCGAGCAGCGCGGTGAGCGCGCCGCCGGGCGGTACGGGGCCCAGCACCCCGGAGTCGGAGGGCGGCGCGCTGATCCCGAGCGGCTCCGGCACGCCCCCGGCGGTCAGTGCCCGCACGCGGTCGGTCAGCGTCGCGAACAGCTCGCCGAGCCCGGCGCGGTCGGCGACGGTCACGTCGAAGGAGACGAAGGCCGCCACGCGGCGTTTGGGGGTGAGGACGCCGGCCTGGTGCACGCCGTGGAAGCCACGGGCCTCCTCGGACGGCGAGGGGGAGCCGGTGGCGGCACCTGTCAGCGTCACGGCCGCGCCGGTTGCCAGGGCGCCGGCCAGCACCGACCGTCGTGCGATGTCCCTCACTGCGTCCTCCGCACGTCCAGCACCGCCGCCACCGGCGCGAGCTGTTCCACCAGGTCCCCGAACACCGCGTTCAGCTTCTCCCGCTGCGGCTGCGTGAGAACGCCGAGCGGCACGTCGCCGTCGGCGGTCAGCTGAGCGCGGGCCGCAGCCATCGCCGCGTCGATGCCCGGCATCGGGACGCGCGAGGTCAGCAGCGGGCGCAGCAGCGTGAGCACCTCCGTGGTGCCGTCCAGGTTCGCGCCGACCGTCGCCAGGTTGGAGCCGCTGCCGTAGTCGGTGCGGCCGCTCAGTTCGAACTCGATCGCGTTCTCGACGATTTCGTGCGCCCGCACGCCCAGGACCGCCGGGTCCAACTGCACCTTCGGCCACGCGGCTGCCAGCCCCTGGACGTCGCTGAGCAGCTTGGCCGCGACCGGCTCCAGGCCGGTGGTCGTGCCCTGGTGCCACAGGCCGTACTCGACGCCGTGGAAGCCGGTGTCGTGGTGGCGCGGGCCGTTGATCTCGTCGTCCACGTCACCGAAGGCGCCGTAGGCCGCGCCGAGGCGCTCGTAGGCGAGGTGGGCGGTGAGCCAGCGCTGCCGCGCCCCCGCGAGGTCGCCGGAGGCGACCGAGGCGTGCAGCGCCGTCACGTCGGCGACCAGCCCGGGGAGTTGGCCGGCGACCCACTTCTGGTAGGCGAGCGCGGCGGGGATCAGGTCCTGCTGTGTGACGGGTACGACCGCGGCCGTCCCCGTCGCGGAACCGGCGGCGGAGTCGGCGGCGGAGTCGGATCCTGAGCCGGCTGTGGAGCCGGCCGCGGAGCCGGTGACGCGGACGGTGGGGCCGGTGACGGCGTCGGTGTCCGACACCAGGCAGCGCAGCGCGTACGAGCCGGCCGCCAGCCGGACCACGATCGGCCGGGAGCGGGTCGGCGCCAGCCCCTCGACCTCGCCGAGGACCACGCCCGTCGCCGGGACGACCAGGTCCACGTCGGCGGGGGCGATACCGGTGTTGGTGACCTCCAGGGCCTGGAGTCCGGCGTGCCCCGAGGACCAGCCCGTGCCGCAGCCGCCGGGGGAGACCTGCACGGAGGTGTGCGGCAGGGCCGCGTAGCCGTCGCCCTGTCCCGGCGACGCGTCAGCGCCCGGTGCTCCTTGCGCGCCCCCCGCGAGCTGCCATACGGCCACGCCGGTCAGCGCGAGTGCCGCGGCCGCTGCCAGTGCCGTCGTGCGTCGTACCCGTTCCACGCCCGGCAGCCTAGGCGGCACCGACGCGCGTTCGACAGGGGGAGGGGCGTACGGCAAGGAAGTGTTCCCTCGCAGTTCATGTGCGCGTATCGGGGATGTACGTTTCGGAATCTTCAACGCCTCGTCGGACAAAAGACATCTGACGGACCGCCAGCGCCGTGAAGCTACCGCCGGGTAGGATCTAGGCTCGTTCCATGCGCCGAGCAAAAATCGTCTGTACGCTAGGCCCCGCCTCCGACAGCTTCGAGCAGATCAAAGCGCTCGTCGACGCCGGTATGGACGTGGCCCGCTTCAACCTCAGCCACGGCAGCTACGCCGAGCACGAGGACCGTTACCGCCGAGTCCGCAAGGCCGCGGACGAGACCGGCCGCAGCGTCGGCATCCTGGTCGACCTGCAGGGCCCCAAGATCCGTCTGGACACCTTCGCCGAAGGGCCCGTGCTGCTGGAGCGCGGGGACTCCTTCACCATCACCACCGCCGACGTCGAGGGCGACCGCAACCGTTGCGGCACCACCTACAAGGGCCTGTGCCAGGACGTCACCCCCGGTGAGCGCATCCTGGTCGACGACGGCCGGGTCTCGCTCGAAGTCACCGCCGTCGAGGGCCAGGACGTGCACTGCACCGTGGTCGAGGGCGGCATGGTCTCCGACCACAAGGGCCTCAACCTTCCCGGTGTGGCCGTCTCCGTTC
Organism: Streptacidiphilus sp. MAP12-33; assembly: GCF_041261265.1. Taxonomy (NCBI): domain Bacteria; kingdom Bacillati; phylum Actinomycetota; class Actinomycetes; order Kitasatosporales; family Streptomycetaceae; genus Streptacidiphilus; species Streptacidiphilus sp. MAP12-33. Next base: position 4,059 of record NZ_JBGCCA010000022.1, on the reverse strand, counting down.
CCGCGCTGAGCGACAAGGACGTCGCCGACCTGCGCTGGGGGCTCCGTATCGGCGCCGACCTGGTCGCCCTCTCCTTCGTCCGCAGCGCGGACGACATCAAGGACGTCCACCGCATCATGAGCGAGGAGGGGCGCTTCGTCCCGGTCATCGCCAAGGTGGAGAAGCCGCAGGCGGTCGACAACCTCGAGGAGATCGTCGACGCCTTCGACGCCGTCATGGTCGCCCGCGGCGACCTCGGCGTCGAGATGCCGCTGGAGCAGGTGCCACTCGTCCAGAAGCGCGCCATCAAGCTGTGCCGCCGCAACGCCAAGCCGGTCATCGTGGCGACGCAGATGCTGGACTCGATGATCAGCGCCTCCCGGCCGACCCGTGCCGAGGCCTCCGACGTCGCCAACGCCATCCTCGACGGCGCGGACGCGGTGATGCTCTCCGGCGAGACCAGCGTCGGCAAGTTCCCGGTGGAGACGGTCGCGACGATGTCCCGCATCGTCTGCGCCGCCGAGGAGGACGTCCTCGCGGCCGGCCTGCCGCCGCTCACCACGTCGAACAAGCCGCGCACCCAGGGCGGCGCGGTCGCCCGCGCGGCCGCCGAGATCGGCGACTTCCTGCACGCCAAGTACCTGGTGGCGTTCACCCAGTCCGGCGACACCGCGCGCCGCCTGTCGCGCTACCGCTCGCCGATCCCGGTGCTGGCCTTCACCTACGAGCCGGCCGTCCGCAGCCAGCTCGCGCTGACCTGGGGCACGGAGACCTTCCTCGGCCCGTTCGTCGGCACCACCGACGAGATGATCGACCAGGTCGACGCGGCGCTGCTGGCCATCGGCCGCTGCGAGGTCGGCGACATCGTCGTCATCACCGCCGGCTCCCCGCCCGGCCTGGCGGGCTCCACCAACCTGGTCCGCGTCCACCACGTGGGCCAGGACGACCTGCCGCTGCCGACCAAGCGGTAACGCGGGCACGAGAAGCACGAGAAGCACGAGAAGCGCGAGAAGCGCGAGAAGCGCGAGAACAGAGAAGAGCCCGGCCGGAGCGGCACTGCTCCGACCGGGCTCGGTCATGTCACCGTGAGGTGGGGGTCAGTGGCCGCCCTGCTCGACGACGACCGTCTCCTCGATCATGCTCTCGATGCGCTCGGTGGGCAGGGCCACCGCCATCGCCCAGAAGTAGATCGCCAGGCTGAAGACCGCGACAGCGCCCATGTCCCAGCCGAAGGGCAGCACCGGGTTCTTCATCGGGCCGAAGCTGCTCAGGTACTCCAGCAGCCCGATGCCGCCGAGGTAGGGGAGCAGCCACTGGGCGGCCTTGTAGTCCAACTGCGGCTTGATCGGGTTCAGCTTGAAGATCTGGGTGATGGCCAGGAGCAGGTAGCCGATCAGGATCGCGACGCCGAGCTTCCACACCGTCGTCCAGCCGGACCAGACGATGATGAAGTTCGCCAGGATGAACGCGATCGGAGCCATCGTCAGGCCGGCGGGCAGCGTGTAGGCACGTGGGTAGCCGGGGAGGCGGCTGCGGAACGCGCCGAGCGCCAGCGGGGCGCCCGCGTACATCAGCACGCTCGCCGAGGTGATCAGGTTGACCAACTGCTGCCAGTTCGGGAAGGGCAGGAAGAAGACGCAGCCGGCCACGAACGCCATCACCATGCCGAACCACGGCACACCGCGGCGGTCGGTGCGCTCGAAGAGGGCGGGGAAGTAGCCGTTGCGGCTCAGCCCGTAGGAGATGCGCGAGGTGGAGGTGGAGTAGATGAGGGCCGTGCCTCCGGGCGAGACGACGGCGTCCGCGAAGAGGACGAAGGCCAGCCAGCCCATGCCGACCACCATGGCGAGGCCCGCGAGCGGGGCGGCATCGCCCGCGTAGCTGAGGTTGGCCCAGCCCTTGACGAAGCTCTCGGCCGGCAGCGCGGCGATGTAGACGACCTGCACCAGGATGTAGATCGCGGCGCCGATCAGGATCGAGAGGATCGTGGCGCGCGGGATGTCGCGCTTGGGGTTGCTGGACTCGCCCGCGAGCTGGATGGCCTGCTCGAAGCCCAGCAGCGAGAAGACGATGCCGCTGCCGGGGATGGCGAGCAGCACGGCCTTGAGGCCGAACGGCATGAAGCCGCCACCGCCGGTGAAGTTGCTCGCGTGGAAGTTGGTCATCGCCAGCGCGAGGATGGCGAGCATCGGGACGCCGACCTTCCACCAGGTGGCGGCGTTGTTGACCCGGGCCAGCATGCGGATGCCGAGGAAGTTGATCGCCACGCAGATCGCCAGCAGTACCACCGCGATGAAGATGCCGAGCGGTGTGAGCACGTGGGTCTGGTCCTTGACCGTCATCCAGCTGTCGGCCCACTTCCAGTGCTGGGCGTACTGGATCATGGCCTCGACCTCGACCGGGGCCACGGATGCGGCCTGCAGCCAGGAGAACCAGCCGAACGAGGCGCCGGCGGCCCCACCGAAGGCGTAGTGGGGGAAGCGAGCGGTGCCGCCGGTGATCGCGAACATGCCGCCCAGCTCCGCATGGACCAGGGCGAGCACGATGATGATCAGGGCGGCGATGCCCCAGGAGATCAGAGCGGCCGGGCCGGCCATCTTCAGGGCGCCGTTGGCGCCGAAGAGCCAGCCGGATCCGATAATCGAACCTTCGGATGCCCAGAGGAGGCCGATCAGGCCAACCTCCCGGCGGAGTGTGCGACTTGCGACCGGCGTCTCGGACGGTTGCGTGCTGGTGCTCATGCAAGGCCTCTCGAGGGTGGGGAGCTGTTGCTTGAGAGTTGCCCCACCGTAGGGCCGCTATTTATCCCATGCATAGACGCCGTTACTGAATAGATGCCTTCGCTGGCTGTGAATCCGCAGCTCAGAGAATCCTCAAGTCGCTGGGACAAATTTGAGCATTGCTCAGGTCGGTGCGGATTATTCACTGATCTACGCGAGTTGACCTAAGAATCCCAAGAAGGCGCCGTCGGCTGCATAGGATTCTTCGGGGCAGTGAATGTCGGCATGCAGAGGGTCTCGGCGGGGGACGTAAGGGGCGAACCGGCAGCCCGTCGCTTTCAGGGGGTGTCCGCTGAGCGGTGTGTCTCAGATAATGAGAAGGGCCCGCCGTGGCGGGCCCTGAGGTCGAGAGAGGTGCCGGGTGCGGGATTCGAACCCGCAAGCCTTTCGGCAGATGTGTTTGAGACATCCGTGTATGCCATTCCACCAACCCGGCCGGTGGTGCGCAGCAGAACCATACCGTGTGAGCCGCCGTCGACGCAGCTAGGTAGGCTTCTTCCCGTACGCCCCGGAGCTACGAGGAGCATCGTGACCGCCGCCGACGAGCAGCAGGACCCGCACGTCCCGCCGACGACCACCCGCGTCGTCATCGCGGAGGACGAGGCACTGATCCGCCTCGACCTCAAGGAGATGCTTGAAGAGGAGGGGTACACCGTCGTCGGCGAGGCCGGGGACGGAGAGACCGCGGTGCGGCTCGCCCAGGAGCTCAAGCCCGACCTGGTCATCCTCGACGTCAAGATGCCCGTCCTGGACGGGCTCTCCGCCGCCGAGCAGATCCACGAGGCGCACATCGCGCCGACGCTGATGCTGACCGCCTTCTCCCAGCGCGAGCTGGTCGAGCGGGCCCGCGACGCGGGCGCGATGGCCTACATCGTCAAGCCGTTCAACAAGGGCGACCTGGTCCCGGCCATCGAGATGGCCGTCTCCCGCTACAGCGAGATGCGCGCGCTGGAGCTGGAGGTCGAGGACCTCAACCTGCGCCTGGAGACGCGCAAGCTGGTCGACCGTGCCAAGAGCGTGCTGCAGACCAAGTTCGGGCTCTCCGAGCCGGCCGCGTTCCGGTGGATCCAGAAGACCTCGATGGACCGCCGGATGACCATGAAGGCCGTCGCCGAGGCCGTCATCGAAGAGGGCGCCAGCAAGTAGGCGAGGCAGAGCAACGCGAGAGGGGTGGGGGGGGGGGGGGGGCCCCCCCCCCCCCCCCGGGGGGGGGGGGCCCCGGCCCCCCCCCCCGGGGGGGGCCCCCCCCCCGGCGCCCCCCCGCCCCCCCCGCCCGCCCCCCCCCGCGGAGGGAAGTCAA